>JBHACK010000211.1:0-4853 GCA_041854545.1 Acinetobacter sp.
CAATCGATTATTCATGTTGCCGAACTGGGCGTGGTGATGTTTTTATTTGTGATTGGTTTGGAGATGAAACCATCGCATTTATGGAGCTTACGCCATCAAATTTTTGGCTTAGGTAGCTTACAAGTCATTTTAGCTGCCTTTATACTGACCTTAGTCGGTATGGCATTTGGCTTTGCGTGGCAAGTGGCATTTGTCAGTGCATCAGGTTTTGTTTTGACATCAACTGCGATTGTGATGCAGGTACTGGGTGAACGTAATGACTTAAATAGCCCAAGCGGACAACGCATGGTATCTATCTTATTATTTGAAGATTTGCTGATTGTGCCACTGTTGGCGATTGTGGCGTTTTTAGCCCCAACTGACCCAAGCCATGTGGCAAGTGATACGTCCATTTGGAAGCAATTAGGCATTGCTGTTCTATCCTTAGGAGCGTTGGTCGTAGCAGGTCGTTACCTACTCAATCCTTTATTTAAAATTTTGGCAAAATCCAAAGCCCGTGAAGTGATGACTGCTACTGCTCTATTGGTGGTGTTGGGGTCAGCATTATTGATGGAAATGGGCGGATTGTCTATGGCGATGGGAGCGTTTGTCGCAGGGGTGCTGTTATCTGAATCCAGTTTCCGCCATCAATTAGAAGCCGATATTGAGCCGTTTCGTGGTCTGCTTTTAGGCTTATTTTTCTTGGGCGTTGGCATGGCACTCGATTTAAATGTCGTGGCTCAAAATTGGAAAATCATTGTCTCTGGCGTATTTGCCTTGATGTTTGCTAAAGCCTTGGTGATTTTTGTGGTTGCCAAACTTGCTAAAAGTAGCAATGCTGAAGCGTCTGAACGGGCGGTGATGATGGCTCAAGGCGGTGAATTTGCCTTTGTCCTATTTTCCGCTGCTGCATCACAAAAGGTGATTGATGCGACTGTGAATGCCAATATGACGGCGATTGTGGTGTTATCTATGGCATTAACACCTTTGTTTTTGATTTTATACAATAAATTTGTTGTGCCACGCTTTAAACACAGTACTACAGGACGTGAAGATGATGAAATTCATGAACATCGTTCGGTACTGGTGATTGGTATGGGGCGTTTTGGGCAAATGACAACCGATATTTTAAGAATGTGCGGTTATGATTTAACCATTATTGATAAAGACCCTGTAATGGTAGATGGTTTTACCAAATACGGTATTAAAACACATTTTGGCGACGCATCACGCCCAGAACTTTTGATTACCGCAGGCATTGAAAAAGCGGAATTGTTGGTCATTGCCATTGATGATAAGGAGCAAACCCTACACATCATTGAATTTGTAAGACATTTAAACCCAAATATCAAGATTATTGCCCGTGCCTATGACCGTCTGCATACCTTTAAGATTCATAAAGCGGGTGCAGATTTTGCCATACGAGAAACCTTTGATTCAGCCGTACGCACAGGTCGCACCGCTCTTGAAGTCTTGGGTATGGAAAAAAGTAAAGCTGATGAAATTTGCTGTTTTTATTTTCAGCGAGACCGTGCTAGAGTGGCAAAAATGGCTCCGCTGTATAATCCTGAAGATGCGATTTTTTCTAATAAAGAAATGCTTAATGTCGCTAAACAAGATGATGCCGAAACCGCTCAAGCCATTTCTGCTTTAATGCGTGGTGAAGTGGTCGAATGGGACGATGAGCCAGATGAATTAATCATCAAAAAAGGATAGACAAAAATAGGAAATAAAATGCCGTTTGAAAGTTCAGACGGTATTTTTTTGTTGAGATAAACCGTATTTATACAGTGGATAAATTGTCTAATTAACAGGTAGCGATTTTTCATATAAGAATGTGATTAAAGCAAATCGTAGCTTGAATGTGCAATGCAAAAACACCATTTTCAGGGTTAAAAGTGGTATTTTTGTTTAAAAAATCAACTTTTAGTGTGCCTTAAAAGTAAAATTTAGTCAAAATAGAAAAATAAAGGGTTGAATTTTGATTGATTGGACATATCTACAATAGAAGTGTGTAAAATCAAAACATCCTCTAACAGAGTAAGTTAAAATTTACTGAAAAGTAGTTTTTAAAACCATTATTTGCATTAAAAGTTATATATGAGTAATTCAGCCCTAACAAATGATGAACTAAAAAATATTTTAGATAGAACTATTGGATTCATTTCAAATTGTGATAGTAAGGTTTCATACCTACTATCTACTTTTGGAGTTATTTTTACTATTTTGTTAACTTTAAAATTTCCCAGTCTTAATTTTATAAATGAAAGTTTAACAAAGCCAAATGTAAATTATTGGATAATTTTCATTATTTTGGTAATGATTATTTCATTGTTTTGTTTTTTTAAAGGGTTATATCATTTTACACAAGTTTTATTTGCCAGAATTGATTGCAATAACTATACTTCCAAGATTTTCTTTGGTCATATTGCTAAATACAATCCAAATTATCAATCCTACCTTTCATCAATAAATAATGTTTCTGATGAGCAATTTAGGGAGGATTTGGCATCTCAAATATACACAAACTCTATAATTTGTAATCAAAAATTTGAGCATTATAACAAGGGTTTTAAATTTAGCATTTACAGCCTACCCATAGTTATTGTTACTTGGTCTTATCTTTTTCAATCTTAAATTGTGGAGAAAAAAAATGTCTGAATACGACTACAAACAAGGTAAAAATAGAATTGAATCTATCCTAGATAATTATATGAAGATTGAAGAAAGAAATCAATTGCCTAGTGATGACAGTTTTACTTTTGATAATGGCTACTTATCTTGGATAACAGCTATTTTTGTAGATATTAGAGACTCTTCAAGTCTTTTTGCAAACGAAGACAAAGAAAAGGTTGCAAAACTTATTAGGTCATTTACATCTGAATTAATTGAAATTTTGCGAGATGATGTAAGTGATTCATTGGTTAGAGAAATTGGTATTAGAGGGGATTGTGTTTATGCTGTATATACAACTCCAACACAAAAAGATACTTATAAATGTGCTGATAAAACATTTTATATAAATACTTTTATCAATATGTTTAACAAATTATTGAATGATAGAGGTTATTCTAAATTGAGAGTAGGTATTGGTATGGCAACAGATAAAGAATTGGTTGTTAAGGCAGGGAGAAAAGGCATTGGCATAAATAGTAAAGTTTGGATTGGCAGAGCAGTTACAATGGCTTCCAATTTGTCTGGATTAGGTGATAAAAATGACAACAGCAGGTTAATGTATTCGAGCTGTTCGTATAAAAACTTTATTGAGCAATTAGAAAAAAACTCACCCAAACAAAATCCTAGAACTTGGTTTGAACAAAAATATGATTCATATGGTAATATAGTTTATAATGCAGATATAATAAAAACTGATTTTGACAATTGGATAAATAATGGTTTTATATAAAATAATTTTAAATGCTTTAGTATGGTTTATTGAACAAAATTATTCTAATATCGTATTAAATTATACCCGCTCATAAAAAAACTCCCAATTTTCCAAATTAGGAGAAAATCATTGAATGGGTTTGCAGACTGACAAAAAAATAACTACTCATCCAAAGAAAATAAAAAATGCCGTTTGAATGTTCAGACGGCATTTTTTGTTGTCTATCGTGATACCTAAAAAACTTAAAAATTACTACAAGATTAGTTTTTAACATCAGGTGCGTGTTACGCATGATTAAATAGCTTTGATTTAAAACGGTGCGTAATACGCACCTTATATTTTGTAGCAAGTTTGGAGTTGAGTGAGTTTACATAAAAATAGTAAATTTTAATACTAATTTTTCTTGCTATTTAAAAATTCCTGTGTATAATACCGCCCAATATTTAGTAACTATTGGGACTATTTTATGAATTATTTTGACGAATTAGGCAATCGTATTGGCGAAATTGACGGCACGGTCAATCAATGGATAAACAAATTAGGCTTAAGCTACAATCATTTTGCGGTACTTTATTGTCTGGCAAATGCCCAAGATGGACAATGTACCCAAAAACACATTTGCGATGAATGGTATTTGCCCAAACAAACCGTCTTTAATATTTGTAAAGAATATAAAGAAAAAGGCTGGATTGAATTTAGCGAAAGCCCAACCGATAAACGAGAAAAAATCTTGCGTTTAACTCAAACTGGGCAAGCCTATGCCGAACCTATTTTGCAAAAAACTCAGGCAATTAGTGAACAAGCATTTGCTAAGTTTGGCGAAAGAAAAACCAAACAATTATTTGCTTTAATGCAAGAGTTTTCTGAAATTTTTCAACAACATATTGATAAGTATGAATAATACACAACAGTTGCCCTTTGAGCCAAATGTACTGCGTACACTCAAAAGCATTGCCGTTCAACATAAAAAACGCCTAGCCATGACCTTTGGTTTAGTGATGGCAGAAAATTTATTGCTCCTACTCTATCCTTTGGTCGGTAGTTTTGCGGTCAATGCGGTATTACAAGGCAATTTGGTTTCTGCTTTGGCGTATGCGGTGATGGTACTGATTATTTGGGCGGTCGGTTCTGCACGGCGAGCAGTCGATACAAGGGCGTTTACTCGTATTTATAGCGAACTTGCGGTGCCTGTGATTGTAAATCAACGACACAAAGGCTTTGATACATCAACCACAACCGCTCGTGTGGCATTATCTCGTGAGTTTGTGAATTTTTTTGAACAGCATTTGCCGATTTTAATCACATCGCTATTTTCCATTATTGGAGCGGTGGTGATGCTGTTATTGATTGAGTTTTGGTCGGGTGTGGTGGCATTATTGATTGTGCTTGGCTTTGGGCTGATTTTACCAAAGTTTATCAAAGCCAATGATGGCTTGTATTTTAAACTCAATAATCGCCTTGAAAAAGAAGTGGATTGCGTGGAGCG
>JBHACK010000212.1:0-4986 GCA_041854545.1 Acinetobacter sp.
CAAACATAGCATTTATGTCTTTACTGATGTAAGTTGCTCTTTCTGCCAACGTTTACACCAAAACATGAGCGAAATGAATGCTCGTGGCATTGAAGTCCGCTATGTTGCATGGCCTCGTGGCGAGCAACTATTCCCAGCGATGGAGCAAATTTGGTGTAGTGCCGACCGCAAACAAGCCTTTGATGCGACTATGAAAGGTGAAACATTAACCAATGTTGAAATGAAAGAGAACTGCAAAGGTTTAGTCAAATCGCAGTTTGATTTAGGCATGAAAATGGGTGTGAGTGGTACACCTGCAATCTTTACCACAGAAGGCAAACAAATTGGCGGTTATTTAGGCGTTGATGAACTGGAAAAAGCCTTATCTGCAAAATAATTCCAGCGAAATCGGGGTAAGAAAGTCCCTATTTTGTTGAAAATGATGTTATTATGGCATCTTTGAACTGTTTAACATGAAATGGAGAAGACCATGCAACCTGTTCGTTTGGCAATTTTAGGTTTAGGCACTGTTGGTGGCGGTGCTTTAAAATTATTACAAGAAAATGCCACAGAAATTAAACGCCGTACAGGGCGAGAAATTCAAATCACTTATGTTGGAACACGTCGTCCACGTCCTGATTTAAACCTTGAAGGGATTAAACAAAGTGATGATTTATTAGACATCGTACGTCAGCCAGATGTCGATGTGGTTGTGGAAGTGATTGGCGGTATTCACCCTGCTTATGAAGTGGTAAAAGAAGCCATTTTACATCATAAACAAGTGGTAACAGCAAACAAAGCATTGCTGGCAAAACATGGGAATGAGTTATTTAAACTTGCAGATGAAAATCATGTGCAAATCATGTATGAAGCCGCAGTTGCTGGCGGGATTCCAATTATTAAAGTATTGCGTGAAGGGTTATCTGCCAACCGTATCGAATGGTTAGCAGGGATTATTAACGGAACAGGCAACTTTATTTTAACCGAAATGCGTGAAAAAGGACGTGCTTTTGAAGATGTCTTAAAAGAAGCACAAGCCTTAGGTTATGCAGAAGCTGACCCAACCTTTGACGTAGAAGGCATTGACGCAGCACATAAATTGACCTTATTGGCATCGATTGCGTTTGGGATTCCATTACAGTTTGATAAAGTTTATACCGAAGGCATTAGCAAAATCACCGCTCAAGATGTGAAATATGCAGAAGAGTTGGGCTATCGTATCAAACATTTAGGGATTGCTCGCCGTGCAGAAAATGGCATTGAGTTGCGTGTACACCCAACCTTGATTCCAGAAGACCAACTGATTGCTAATGTGAATGGCGTGATGAATGCCGTTTTAGTCAATGCCAATGCAGTAGGTTCAACTTTATATTATGGAGCAGGGGCTGGAGCAGGGCCTACCGCATCTGCTGTTGTTGCCGATGTGATTGATATTGTTCGTGATATTAGTTATACCGAAGACGGTGCAGGAACAATTCCACACTTTGCGTTTGAAGCACTTGCGGATATGCCAATTTTAAGTAGCGAAGAAATGATTACTGGCTACTATTTGCGTGTTCATGTGGACGACCAAACAGGCGTACTTGCGGATATTACTGCAATTTTAAGTCGTGCAGGTATTAGCATTGATGCGATTATGCAACAAACTCGCTTAAAAGATATTATTCCGATTGTGATTTTGACAGACCCAATCAGCGAAAGCCAAATGAATCAAGCAGTTGCACAAATCCAAGCCCTTCCTGCGGTGCGTGATGATGTGGTGCGTATTCGTTTAGAAGCACTTGATGCTTAATCTTAATACATTGTAAAAAAGAAATGCCAATTCAATGATGGATTGGCATTTTTTATTGCAACGAAAATTTTTTCCAAGATGTCTGCTCAAATGCTAATAAATAGCACAACGGCACAGGAAAAACCTTAAATTGTTCGCCGTGTTTTTCTAAAATCAACATACAACCTTCAGTTAAATGACCTGCTGAATTAAATTCTAACTCTTTGATTTTAATGGATTGCGTGATACCATTTTCCGCTAAGGTTTGCTGATAAGGTTCGCCTGTATGCCCATAAAAATGAAACTGAAAAGGAATATGATTGAGTAACTCGGCAATTTCAGTAGAACCATAGCCACGCTGACTTTCTGATGCTTTATCATGTGTGATTAACAGGTCAATTTCCTGTTGTGTTTGAGCGAGCGTTTTCATGATTTTCGATTCATACGGTTGGATAAATTGAGCATCTGTCCGTCCTTTTCTATCGCCAATTCGTCCAATGCCAACCATTGAAATGCTCTCCTGTTCATTTTTAAGATGAAACGGAATCCCCGAACGGCAAACCCAAACTCGTTGATACGCATCAATGCTAAAATAAGGCTGATGTCCTGCTTGTTGTTCTAATTGGTCTAAAAATTGATGGTCTTCATGATTGCCACGCACGCAAAGCATATTGAGATTAAGTTGCTGTAAATAATCTGCAATTTTTGGATTGTGCTGTTTAAAATCGTGCATAAATCCCAATTCATCGGGGTCGTGTTGGGCATGGCGTAAAGTTGCTTTATCCATTGTGCTTTTTGTTGGGAATGCTCCCATATCGCCACATTGAATTATCCAGTCAATTTTTTGTCCTGTACAGGATTGATAATATTCTACTAATTTAAAGGGCAATAAAAATTTCCCATGAATATCAGCAAATAAGGCAAGGCGTATCAATGATTATTTCCTTTAATGTGTGTAGGAGAATAGTGTAACAAAGTTGTATTTTTTAGACAATGATAAGGTTAATCCGCATTTTAGATTGTTGCAGTAGGTTGGTGTTGAGCAATAGCGAAACCCAACATTTAACTTATGAAAACTTTTTTCTATGGCATTGATAAAAATTTAGACGGTATATTAAATAAATGATATTCATTATTTTTTAGCACCTACTGTCAAACATTGTATTTTCCAGTACACTATCCTTTTTTATCAAGATATTTGACCATGACCGATACCAGTTTATTTTCTGCTTTAAGTTTTGCTTTAGGCATTACTGTCCCAAATTTAGCCTTAATGGCATTAGGATTTTATTTGCAACGTACAGGTGAAATTAATGCAACCTTTGTTAATATCGGTTCAAAAGTCGTTTTTAGTTATTGTTTGCCTTGCTTGCTATTTTTTAGTGTATTAAAAAGTAATGTCGATTATGCTCAACAAGTGCCTTTGTTGATGGCTGGGGTCGTGGCAACCTTTATTTTATTTTTTGGGGCAGAGTTATATGCACGGTTTTTTATTGAACGTGCAGAAGATAAAGGCGTATTTGTACAGGGTGTATTCCGCAGTAATATGGCAATTATTTCGCTTGCGTTGGTTGCCAATGCGTATGGAGCAGAAGGTCTAAGTGTCGGTGCAGTTTATATGGGGGTCATTACCATTTTGTTTAATGTCTTGGCGGTGATTACTTTAAGTCGTACACAAACACAAGAAATTTCCTTTGCTCAACGAGCCCAAGATATTGTAAAGAAAATTATTACCAATCCATTAATTATTGCATTAGTTGGGGCATTTGCCTATAAAGCGGTTGGTTTGCCAATGCCATCTGCACCCATTCAAAAAACAGGCAGTTTATTGGCAGGGGTTGCTTTACCCTTAGCGTTAATTTGTGCAGGGGCAAGTTTGGATTTAAAAACCATGTTTGGTTTGTCCGGTTTATCGATGCAAGCCAGTTTAGCCCGTATTTTAATTGCTCCAATGGTCGCTATTGGGGTCGGTTTTGCGTTTCAACTTCCGCCATTACACATGGGGGTATTATTTTTAATGGTGTCTGCACCTGTAGCGGCAGCCAGCTATGTGATGGCAAAAGCAATGGGCGGAAATGAAACCTTAGCTGCGAATATTTTAGGATTTACTACGGTGTTTTCAATGGTCGGTATTGCCATAGGGGTTACGATTTTAAGAACCTTGGGGTGGATGTGATATGGTAGAATTATAATAATAAAACTTTAAAACCTACTTGTGCTAATTGTAAAATTATATGGACTAAAGGTACTAAATAATGAATACTTTAAATAAGAATTGGCAACCATCTTTTGGTACAATGTATTATTGGTTGGCGGTTGATATGAATGGAAAAATCGCTAGAATGATGAATAATAATTGGGGAAATATTCCCCAAGTTTTACTATCTCAAAACAATATAGAGAATATACTAGATAGTATTTCTGAATATATATGGGAAGAAAGTAAAGAATTCCAACCTATCTCTGAATATAAAAATGGAAATACTATTTTAGATTTATACTCTAAGTACCCTATTGTAGAAGATAGGGAAGATAAAGAACTTTTCATTGCAGAAATGAATAGAAACTCATTTCTTTCTGATGAAAATCTCCCATCCAAAAAAGGAATCTTTATATATCAAGCTATTGAGAGTTTTAATGATAGTGATGGTCATCTTGTAGAGTATAATAAAAGAACAATCATAGGAGATTATTATCGGTATCTACTTCCAACAATTTATGCAAGTATCTATGATTTCCCAAGAGAATTATGGAAAGGTATAGCTGTTTCTAATAGTTTAGATTTTACAAAAGATAGATTAATAGCCAATAAAGATATTGATAATTATTTTACAGATATAGTAAATTAATATTTATCATATCTTTATCTCTCTGAAACTTATCTCCCTCTACCTTGATTCATCTCTTGAATCCGTTCAATTTGTCTTTGCACTCCATCATAACGTGTAAGAACATTTAGCTCATTTACATAAGAGATTACTAATCATAGTGTACTGATTTGGGGGACGATACGGACACAACACCAGCGATTTGTGGGCAATTAGCAGGAGCATATTATGGTTTAACAGGTATTCCCCAAACATGGCAACATGATGTGGCATGGGCGGAACACATTTTAGGATTAGCTGAACGCTTGTTAATAATACCGCCACAGCAAGTTTGATTTTGTTTCTTTGTTTCAAAGTCGCTTTGTGCGATAATAGCTCCATGTGTTTAAATTTAGAGTAATGATGATG
>JBHACK010000213.1:0-4986 GCA_041854545.1 Acinetobacter sp.
ATTAAAAGGGTTTTATGGATTTTATTTTTATATAGAAAAAAATTAAGTGTACTATAAGTTCTTTTACTAAGGATATGAATACAAAAAATAATACTTCATATTTTTTCATATGAAGTATTATTCAATAAATAACAACAAATCATTTAAAGATAGAAGACATAATCACAACTATCGCAAAAATCATAGCAAGTACAAAAAACATTTAACTTCTATTCTTTGTTTTCAACTCCATAAGTTTATACCTGTCAAAGCACTAACTGCTAAACCAACTGCTTTTACCTTACAACTTGTACAAAAATCACCCGCTGTAAAATTTGTACACCCCACAGGACTTTTACAAATTCTTACCACAGCAGAACATGATGGACATTGAAACATATTCTCTTGAATTTGTTCAGCATTAACTTGAATCAACTGTTTACAATGTGGGCAACGACCTTCGAAACTCATTTAAAACCTCCAAAAACTAAGGAATACTTAGTATATTGCAAATGCTAAGGTTTTATTAGTCGAAAGTCAAGATAAAAACTAAGAAAATTTTAGTTTTTAATTTAATGATATTATGAATGACATTCACTCTGCTAATACCTTTGCATACCGTCTAAAACTAGCACGCAAAGCCCAAAAACTCTCGCAAGAACGCTTAGGCATTTTAGCGGGGATTGATGAAAATTCCGCATCTGCTCGTATGAACCAATACGAACGGGGTAAATATCATCCTGATTTTTTAATGGCATCTAAAATTGCTCAAACTTTAAATTTGCCAACCGCTTATTTTTATGCAGAAGATGATGATTTAGCTGAACTTATCCAATCTTATTCCAGTTTAGATAATGAAATGAAACAACAGGTTTTAGGTTATATTCAACAACTTAAGCAAGATAATTCCTAAGAACCTGTTCATGATTAATTTTTTTAGGCAAAAATGAGCTAAATCGCCAGCTTTTCAAGGAAAAAATGCAGGTTGATAGTTGTTCTATCAAGCAAGTTTTTGACGAAGAAAAGCAAGATTTAGCCATTTTTGATAAAAAAGCAATAATTTTGATGAAGTATTATACAAAAACATGAAAGCGTAATTAATTGTGAACAGGTTCTAAAAACAATTAAGCCCTAAAGGATTCCCTTAGGGCTTAATTGACTTTAACTTAATGACTTAAGCTAATGCAGCTTTTGCTTTTTCAGCCAACGCTTTAAATGCAACTGCATCATGATAAGCGATGTCTGCTAATACACGACGGTCGATAATCACTTGTGCTTTTTTCAAACCATCAATCATACGGCTGTATGATAAACCATTTTGACGAGCACCTGCGTTGATACGAGCAATCCACAATGCACGGAATTGACGTTTTTTCTGACGACGGTCACGGTACGCATATTGACCAGCTTTGATAACCGCTTGGAACGCTACACGGTAAACACGAGAACGTGCACCATAGTAACCTTTTGCACGAGCAAGAATTTTTTTGTGACGGCGATGAGCCACTACACCACGTTTAACACGAGCCATTTTTTAATCTCCTTAGATGTATGGGCACATACGGCGAACTGAAGCAACATCACTTACATGAACCATTACACAGCCACGTAATTGACGGATACGCTTAGAAGATTTTTTAGTCAAAATGTGACGCTTAAACGCTTGCTTGCGTTTGAAACCGTTTGCAGTTGCTTTGAAACGCTTAGCTGCACCACGGCGAGTTTTTAACTTAGCCATAATAACCTCTTTTATGCACCTGTTCGGCACATCATACACCATTGTAAGATGACCTGCAGGTAAGGAAACCGTATTTTACTCACTTTTTGTGATTTTGCCAAGTTTATTTTTTGTATTTTGTTGTCATTTTTGCTATTGTTATATTGTATAGTTGGATATGACCATTGTGTCATGTATGAGAATGATTTAGGTCATTTATTTTTATGCGTTTTCGCGTATAGTAATCTTATTTTTTAACAATGAACAGGAGAATAACGGCATGATGTATCAGGGCAATGCCATTACCGTTCAACTTCTTGATAACGGAATCGCAGACCTTCGTTTTGATTTACAAGGCGAATCGGTCAATAAATTAAATCAGCTTACTTTTCAAGATTTGCAATCTGCCATTGATGTGATTAAAGCCAATGCCGATGTAAAAGGGGTAATGCTCACCAGTGGTAAACCTGTCTTTATTGTTGGGGCAGATATTACCGAGTTTGGTGGATTATTTACGCAAGGAACAGATGCGATTGCTGAAAAAATTGTTGAAGTTCATCAAATTTTCAATGCGTTTGAAGATTTAAATGTGCCAACCGCTGTGGCGATTAATGGGCTTGCTTTAGGTGGTGGCTTTGAGATGTGCTTGGCGTGTGATTATCGTATTATGTCAAGTTCTGCTCAAGTGGGTTTACCTGAAGTGAAATTGGGCTTGTTCCCCGGCTATGGTGGCACAGTGCGTTTAAGCCGTATTTCAGGGGTTGATAATGCGTTAGAATGGATTGGCACAGGAACGCAACAAAAGGCGGATTCTGCTTTAGCGGTTGGTGCGGTTGATGCGGTTGTCGCTCCAGAATTATTGATTGATGCAACGCTTGATGTTTTACAAAAGGCAATTAATGGTGAATTAGATTGGCAAGCAAAACGTCAAGAAAAATTAAATCCAATTAAACTGAATAAGATTGAGCAAATGATGGCATTTACATCTGCAAAAGGGGTGTTATTGTCTAAAGCCAATCCTGCTCAATACCCTGCTCCAAAATTAGCCTTAGATTCATTGCAAATTTCGGTCAATCAATCTCGTGAAGATGCAGGCAAAACGGAAGCTCAATATTTTGCTCAAGCCGCAGTTACGCCACAAGCAGAAGCCTTGATTGGTTTATTTTTAAATGACCAAGTGGTGAAAAAGATTGCTAAAAAGCATACCCAAGGGGCTAATGATGTCAAACTGGCTGCTGTGCTTGGTGCTGGTATTATGGGCGGGGGCATTGCTTATCAATCTGCGTCTAAAGGTACACCAATTATCATGAAAGATATTGGCAATGCTCAACTTGCATTAGGTATGGCTGAAGCCAATAAATTATTAACCAAACAGGTTGAACGTAAAAAAATCAAACCTGCTCAAATGGGTGAAACTTTAGCACGCATTCGTCCAACCTTAAGTTATGATGAATTTAAAGATGTTGATATTGTCATTGAAGCGGTAACGGAAAATCCTGCCGTTAAAGAAAAAGTATTAGCCGATGTAGAAAATAATGTACGAGAAAATACCATTATCGCATCAAATACATCAACGATTTCCATTACTCGTTTAGCGAAAGCTTTAAAACGCCCAGAAAATTTTGTGGGAATGCACTTCTTTAACCCTGTACATATGATGCCATTGGTTGAAGTGATTCGTGGTGAACAAACGTCAGATGAAGCGATTGCGACAACGGTGGTATTAGCTCAAAAAATGGGTAAAACGCCAATCGTGGTCAATGATTGCCCTGGGTTTTTAGTGAATCGTGTCTTATTCCCATATTTTGGAGCATTTGATTTATTGCTTAAAGATGGGGCGGATTTTGTCCAAATCGATAAAGTGATGGAAAAATTTGGCTGGCCGATGGGGCCTGCGTATCTGATTGACGTGGTCGGTTTAGATACAGGGGTACATGGTGCAGAAGTGATGGCAGAAGGATTCCCAGACCGTATGAAACCTGATTTTACTGGGGCGATTGAAACCATGTATGAGAATCATCGTCTTGGTCAGAAAAATGATGTCGGGTTCTATAAATATGAACTTGACAAAAAAGGGAAAAAAGCCAAAACACTTGACCCAACGGCTTACGAATTAATTGCAACCGTTGCAACGGCAGAAAAACGTGAATTTGACCCACAAGAAATTATTGACCGTATGATGATTACTTTATGTAATGAAACGGTACGTTGCTTAGAAGATAACATTGTCGCAACACCTGCCGAAGCAGATATGGCAATGATTATGGGTATTGGTTTCCCTGCATTCCGTGGCGGGCCATGCCGTTATATTGACCAAACAGGTGTCGCTGAATATGTCGCATTGTGTAATAAATATGCACATTTAGGTAAGGCATATGAAGCTCCACAACTGCTTGTTGATATGGCAGAAAAAGGCGAGAAATTTTACGGATAAGGAAAATAAAGATGACAAATTTAAATCCTCGTGATGTTGTAATTGTTGATGGCGTGCGTACCGCCATGGGCAAATCAAAAAATGGTATGTTCCGCAATGTGCGTGCTGATAATATGTCTGCAGAATTGGTGCGTGCATTATTAGCACGCAACCCATTTGATGTAAACGAAATTGAAGATGTAATTTGGGGTGCAGTCAATCAAACTTTAGAACAAGGTTGGAATATTGCTCGCCATATCGTGTTATTAGCAGATTTACCAAAAACCGTTGCAGGACAAACTGTAAACCGTTTATGTGGTTCATCTATGCAAGCCATTCATACCGCAGCGGCTCAAATTGCGACCAATCAAGGTGATATTTTTGTGATTGGCGGTGTGGAACATATGGGACACGTCAATATGATGCACGGCGTAGATTTAAACCCATTAGCCTCAAAACATTATGCCAAAGCATCAAATATGATGGGCTTAACCGCTGAAATGCTTGGACGTATGAACAGCATTAGCCGTGAAGAACAAGACGAGTTTGGTGTCAATTCACATAAAAAAGCATGGGCAGCCACTGAAGCTGGACGCTTTAAAAATGAAATCATCGCCATTGAAGGGCATGATGCCAACGGCTTTTTACAACGTTGTGATATTGATGAAGTGATTCGCCCTGATGCTAATTTGGCAAGCTTCCAAGCCTTACGCCCAGTCTTTGACCCGAAAGACGGAACCATTACTGCTGCAACATCTTCAGCATTGTCTGATGGTGCATCGGCAATGTTGCTTATGTCCGCTCAACGTGCTAAAGATTTAGGCTTAAAACCTCGTGCGGTGATTCGTTCTATGGCAGTTGCTGGCTGTGATGCGGC
>JBHACK010000214.1:0-6298 GCA_041854545.1 Acinetobacter sp.
ATTTCTCTTCCGCTTTTTTGAATCCCGCCTAAATCCATATCCACAGGAACACATCGATTTACCCCGAGACCATATTGTTAAATTTTTATGGGCGTGTACCAAGGGGTTGCGTGGTTGGATTTTTTTACTCATGCTCTTTACCGCAGGATTGGGGATTTATGAAGCGATGCTGTATGCGTGGGTCGGGCAATTAGTCGATTGGCTCAATCACTATTCCCCTGAAACCTTATGGCAAGAAAAATCCAATGCTTTACTGTTAATGGGAGCAGTTTTACTGTTTAGCCCAATTTGGGTTGGATTCAACTCATTGGTTCATTTCCAAGTCTTACAAGGCGTTTTTCCAATGCAAATGCGTTGGCGGTTTCATCGCCATATGTTAGGGCAATCGATACAATTTTATCAAGATGAATTTTCAGGACGTGTATCGGCAAAAGTCATGCAAACAGCATTAGCCGTGCGTGATACTATCATGACCTTAGCCGATATGATGATGTATGTGCTGGTTTATTTAGTTACTAGTGGCGTGATTTTATTTAGTTTAGATGGCTGGTTGCTTATCCCCTTTTTAATTTGGGTGCTGATGTTTGGTTTTACCTTAAAATTCTTTGTACCACGCTTACAACAGGCCGCCATTCGCCAAGCAGATGCACGAGCCTTAATGACTGGACGAATTACAGATGCGTATGCCAACATCATGACCGTTAAATTATTTAGCCATTCACGCCGAGAATTAAGTTATGCCAAAGATGCCATGCGTCAATTTTTAACAACGGTTCATGGGCAAATGCGTTGGGTCAGCGTGCTAGAAGTGGTCAATCATTTAATGAGCGTGATGTTAGTCGGCGGAACAGCGGTTGTTGGTTTATATTTATGGCATCATGGCAATACCACAGCAGGCGGACTTGCCGTTGCCATGGCGATGGCATTACGTTTAAATGGTTTAACCCATTGGATTATGTGGCAAACCGCCAGCCTATTTGAAAACTTTGGTACAGTACAAGATGGTATGCGAACTTTGGCGACACCACAAAGCATTGTTGATGTTGAAAATGCTCAAACCTTAGCCGTTCAACATGGACATATCCAATTTCAACACGTCTATTTTAATTATGAAAATAAAGAAACAGGCACACAACACGCTTTATTAGATGATTTTATTTTAGATATTAAAGCAGGCGAAAAAATCGGCTTAGTGGGACAATCTGGGGCAGGAAAATCGACCTTAGTCAATTTACTATTGCGTTTTTATGATGTTCAACAAGGAAAAATTTTAATCGATGGACAAAATATTCAACAAGTCAGCCAAGAATCACTACGCCAACAAATTGGTATGGTAACGCAAGACACATCATTATTACATCGCACCATTCGAGAAAACATTGCCTATGGTCGTCCAGACGCAACGGATGAAGAAATCATCGAAGCGGCGAAAAAAGCTCATGCGTGGGAATTTATCCAACAACTTAGCGATGCAAAAGGCAATTCAGGTTTAGATACACAAGTCGGTGAACGTGGCGTAAAACTATCAGGTGGACAACGCCAACGTATTGCCATTGCCCGAGTGATGTTAAAAAATGCCCCAATTTTATTGCTTGATGAAGCAACCAGTGCCTTAGATAGTGAAGTGGAACACGCCATTACCGAAAGTTTAAGCCGTATGATGGAACAAAAAACCGTGATTGCCATTGCTCACCGATTGTCCACGATTGCAGAATTAGACCGCTTAGTGGTGTTAGATAAAGGGCGAATCATTGAACAGGGGAGCCATGACGAACTATTAGCAAAAAATGGGGTCTATGCCCGTTTATGGCATCGACAAAGTGGCGGATTTTTAGGGTTAGATGAATAGACTTTCATTCAATTTTCGCATAGACTATAAAAGACCCTAAATAGATAGGTGAAGAATGAATTTCTCTAAATCAACAAACTTTCAACAGCCTCCAAGTGAAAGTTTTAGTATTTATGATGATAGTGTCCCAAAATCGATTCCTGATACTTCAACCCCTTTAAAAAAAGCGGTGATTGAACAAGAAGATAAAATACGCCATGATATATTAGAAACAGGCATATTATTTGATGAAGATGGTAGAGTTTTGATTCAACAGCAAGGTAAAGCAAATGAAGTTCATTTTTCATTTGCAGAGTTGGCATTGTTTAAACATAAAACATTTACCCATAATCATCCTATGGGGACTGCATTTTCTATACAAGATGTTATCATGGCAATCGATTGGGAATTAGCAGAAATTCGAGTCGTAACCCCATTATTTCGCTACTCATTAAAACCTAAAGCAGGTAAAACATGGTGCAGTAAACAAGAACTGATTGATACGCAAAAACTTGTAGTTAATCGTGTTAATTTTGTGATTAATGATATGGTAAAACTCAATTCATTGAGCCAATACTATATTCCCCATGAATTTTCACATTATCAATGGTTGAACATTGCCAGTGTATTAGACCTTGATTATCGGAGAGAAAAATCATGATGACCCGTGAAGAATATCTAAAAAAACGTGCTGAAAAAGATGCAGAACTTGCCAAACAAGGTATAGGCTGTATTTTAGATGACCCATTAGATGAAGAATATTATCAACAAACTGTTATGGAACCATTGATTCGTAGCGTTGGTTTAACAGTTGCAGAGATGTATAATGAAAAATTTGGCATTTCTGTGCGTAAGAAAATGGAATATTTATTTGATGAAAACCGTGAAAAATTTGATGAGTGGCGTTTTAAATTACATGATGCAATAAAAAATAATCAACCTATTACCAATTGGGAAAATATTTAACCAAAACCGAGCCAACACGCTCGGTTTTTGATTGTTCTATCTATTGCTACCGTAGCAATAAAATAATCATTTAATGTAATATTTAAGCGATTGTTTGTAGCAAAAAATAACGCTATAACGAGATAATAATTAGAATAATTCTTATTTAATAGGCTTAATTTTGATATAATCCTTGATTTTATAATAGTACTTATTGGTACATATTAATTTTTTTGATATAATTAAGATTATTTTCGTTTTATGATTTATTGCAATTTATTGATTTTAAACTATATTATATTTAAAATAAAATAACTCTTTTTTAACCTTTTTTATAATTAAGAATGATTCTAATTTTTATTAAGATATTGAATTAAGGAAATTACGATTTACTACATTTTATTTTCCAATCAGGATATTTATTTAAAAAGAAAAATATCTATAATATGCCCATATTTTATATGGGGGTTGTATGATTCAATCGTTAAAATCTATTAAAATAAAGAAATTGGCATTAAGTGCCAATCAATTTATTTTAGTGTTTATTTTATATTGCTTAGTTGTATTAAATGTTGGGTTTTGGTCTGACTTTTGGGAGATTATGCAAAAAAATGGTGGCTTTGCAAAAAATGCCATCCTAATTTTCACTATGCCATTGTTTTTATTGGCAACTATGAATTTTATTTTCCAAGTCTTCTTTTATCCTTATCTGCACCGAGTATTGTTTCCATTGGCATTGGTTTTGGCATCTGCTGCATCGTATGCGACCATGACGCAAGGGATTTATTTTAATACTGACCAAATTGTAAACATTGTACAAACTAATCCTGAAGAAGCAGGCTCTTGGATTAACACAAAATTTATTTTATGGGTGATTTTTACAGGAATTATTCCTGCTATTTGTTATAACGTATTCTTAACATTAAAACCTGCTGATAAATGGTATAAGGGAATTTTATGGCGTTTAGCCAGTGTGGCGATTTCTTTTTTAGTGATTGGGGCGATTGCGGCGGTAAGTTATCAAAACTATGCGTCATTTTTCCGTCCAAATAAAGCAATTGTACATAAAATCATGCCAACCAGTTACTTAGGAGCGAGTATTAAAGTAACGTATGAGCATTATGAAGCCAAACGTCCATTTGAACAAATTGGTTTAGATGCTAAACGTAAAACGGCTCAAGGTGAAACAAAAAATGTATTTATTTTAGTCGTGGGGGAAACAACACGCGCGCAAAACTGGGGCTTAAATGCCAATGCACCGCAAACCACGCCACAATTAGCCAAAATGGATGATGTGATTAATTTCCCTGATGTGAGTTCGTGTGGTACAGCAACAGCGGTTTCTGTTCCGTGTATGTTTTCAAATATGGACAGAGTCAATTATGATGCACGAATTGCCAGCCATCAAGAAGGCGTTTTAGATATTTTACAGCGTGCAGGTTTATATGTGAGCTGGAAAGATAATGATGGCGGGTGTAAAGGTACTTGCGACCGTGTAAAAAATATGCGAATTACCGAAACAGCAGACCCTAAAATGTGTAAAAATGGTTTGTGCTATGATACGACATTATTAGACAATTTAGCTGATGAAATTGCCAAAATGCCAAATGATGGAGTGATTATTTTGCATACAGTAGGCAGTCATGGCCCAGCGTATTATGAGCGTTATCCTGAATCATTACGCAAATTTACGCCAACTTGTGATACCAACCAGTTACAGGATTGTAGTGCTGAAGCATTGCAAAATACCTATAATAATACAGTTGTTGCGATTGATGATATGTTGGCAAAAACCATTGAGTTATTAAAACAACAAAATATCAATACTGCGTTATGGTATATGTCTGACCATGGCGAATCATTAGGTGAAAAAGGCATGTATCTACATGGTGCACCTTATATGATTGCACCGAAAGAGCAAACTCATGTGCCAATGATTTTCTGGACAAATGCTGGATTTTATCAAGCGAAAGGTTTAGATGAACAATGTTTAAAACAAAAGAGTACTGAAACTTATTCGCATGATAATTTATTCTCTTCAATGCTGGGTATTATGGACGTAGAAACGTCAGAATATAAAGCAGAGCAGGATATTTTTGCTCAATGTCGTAATTGACGTCCTCCCCTCCCTAAAGTGAGGGGATTCCTCCTGTGAGCGTATCACGTCCAATACGGAGAATGTTTAATGCTGAGTTTATATCTCTATCGTGAAATGTACCACATTCCACACATTGCCATTCTCTTATTCCTAAATCTGCCCTACCTTTCGGACTATTGTCTGAAATTTTTAAACAACACGAACACATTTGGGTGGTATATTTTTCATCAACTTCTTCTAGCCATACGCCTGCGTTCTCGCACTTATACTTGAGCATGGTTTTAAATGCACTAAAACTTGTGTCTAAAACAGACTTCGCCATTTTTGTTTTAACAAGTTTACTAGCATTTAAGTTGCCGATGATTATCATTGCATTGTTTTTGACAAGTTCACTACTTGCTTTATGTAAATGGTCTTTACGACTGTTTGCGATTTTTGCATGAATATTGCGTACTTGTTTTTTCTTTCTTGCTCTTTGGGCTATCGCAAGTTTCTTTTCATAACGCTTAAAATATTTTGGGTTACTGATTTTTGTTCCATCTGAACAAGTTGCCAAATCTTTTAAACCTAAATCAATACCAATGGCTTTAGTACCTTGTGTTATTTGTTTTTCACTTTCAACGACTAAACAGACATACCAACGATTTCGGCTATCTTGTACAAAACAACCTGTTTTAACTTGATATTTTGATAGTCCGTAACTATCCCATAGTTTAAACGTATATTTACCATAACTAATTTGTCCGTCTTGATATTTAATTGCTACTTTTTTAAACGGTATCCAACCTAAACTTTTACGGCTTGATTTTGGATTAGATACTCGCCATTGTAATTTTGTTTTTTTAAATTGTTTTCTACGTGTTACATATTCTTCAGTAATGGCTTGTACGGTTTGACTATGTAAATCGCATTCTTTTGATGTACCTTTGGTATATGGGGCTATATCGTAAGCGGATAGGAATTTATTGTGTTTCTTTAAATAGTTATAGCTTAATTCATTGACATAGTTCCACACAAAATTCACCTGTTGTGCTAACTGGTTTAGCACTTTGGCGTGTTTGTCTTTTATGCGGAGCTTGAGTGTTTTCATATCGTTATGTTAGCATATTTTAAGTTATATTTGAACATCAACCGCCTTATATCTCCGCCCTAAAGTGCGGAGTTTTACGGCGGATTTGATAAATAAGAAAATAAAAATAGCGTTATCTCAATGATAACGCTATTTTTTGTTGATTTTAAAATGTAGGTTTGACTACTACTAAAATCACACAGGCAAGTAAAATCAGCGTTGGCATTTCATTAAAAAAACGCCAAAATTTATGTGATTTATAATGGGCATTTTCGATTAATTTTTTACGATAATAACCACAACTTAAATGATAAATCACCAATAATCCAACTAAAGCCACTTTAATATAAAACCATGC
>JBHACK010000215.1:0-3081 GCA_041854545.1 Acinetobacter sp.
CGGTAATAAGTGCCTGCATAGGTGGATGTTGCACATAATAGAATGCCTAGTAATCCCAAGGTGGAATGTATTATTCGCATATCGATTTTCTCTATGATTGATTAGGGCATATTGTCAATGAGAACCTGTATTCATAACATTTTTGCAATGAAAAATGAGATAAATCGCTAGCTTTTCAAGGAAAAAATGCAAGCTGATAGTTATTCTATCGGCTAAGTTTTTGACGAAGAAAAGCAAGATTGAGTCATTTTTCATGCAAAAGCAAACTTTAGTTCTATAATATCAAACAAAATTTTACAGCGTAATGTTGTGAATACAGGTTCTTATATGCTGTTTTAAAAATATTACACCGCAAATCGAAAAATTCAATTTGCGGTATTATTTTACTAAAGCATTTTCTACTAAATGTCAAGATACACTAAAACATTTTGGCTAAGAAATATTGTAAACTCAACTACAATCATTGATTCACATGATTTTAAATAAAAGTAGAGCTTCCCTATTTTTTATTGCTCTGATGTTCACCATTTTACAACGAAAAAAGCCTAAAAAAAGAAAGATTAGCCATGAAAATCCATAGGAATTTAACGAAACTCGCATTATACTTAGCGGTATTGTAAAACATAGAAAGGTTAAAAAATGCAACGTATTGAACTGATTGAACAATGGTTAGCAAACGCATTACAAACATCTGATTTTAAATATGACTTTGCGTTTGGTGATGCAAGTTTCCGCCGTTATGCACGTGTTTGGGTCGATGATAAAACATATATGTTGATGGATGCTCCGCCAACCAAAGAAGATTGCCGTCCATTTGTTAAAATTGATGAATTTTTAGATAGTCATGGCATTAATGTACCGCATATTTTTGCTAAAAATGTGGAAGATGGCTTATTATTACTAGAAGATTTTGGCGATGTGATGTTATCACAAGTGCTAAATGCAGAAACAGTTGATGGTTATTATTATCAATGTTTTAAACAAATTATTCAATTACAAGCGATTGATGCAACAGGACATTTACCTGCCTATAGTGCTGAAAAACTTCATCAAGAAATGGAATTGATGAATGAATGGTTATTGCCTACATTAAACATTACTTTATCTGCAGATGAAAAAAATATCATTCAACACACGTTTAATCGTTTAGTCGAATCAGCTTTAGCACAACCACAAGTGATTGTACATCGTGATTTTCATAGCCGTAATTTAATTAAAATCGCAGGGCAAGAAGAATTAGGAATCATTGATTTCCAAGATGCTGTGATTGGGGCAGATACTTACGATTTAATTTCATTGGTGCGTGATGCGTATGTGCATTGGTCAAGTGATAAAGTTGAGCAATGGACAGAAGAATTTTATGCTTTATTGCCAGCATCGGCTAAGGAAAATCGTACCTTAGCACAATTTAAACAAGATGCAGATTTTATGGCATTACAACGTCATATTAAAATTTTAGGTATTTTTGTTCGTTTATTTAAGCGTGATGGCAAAGCAGGGTATTTGAAAGATTTACCATTGGTGATGTGGTATGTTCGCCATATTGGTGCAAAATATGAAGAACTTACTCCATTTATGAGCGTGTTGGAAGAAAAAATTGTCCCTATCTTCCATCAAACGTATGGTGAATATCAAAATCCGTATGCGGAGTAAGCCATGAAAGCGATGATTTTAGCCGCAGGTTTGGGCAATCGTATGCGTCCATTAACTTTGACGACACCAAAACCTTTATTAGCTGTGGGCGATAAGCCCTTAATTGTATGGCATATTGAAAAATTAAAAGCACTTGGGATTGAAGAAATTGTCATCAATACTGCATGGCTTGCAGAAAAATTAGTGGAATATTTAGGCGATGGCTCTGCTTATGGTGTAAAAATTCTTTGGTCGCATGAAGGCGAAGGATTGGAAACTGCAGGCGGAATTATCAATGCGTTGCCATTATTAGGGGAAGAGCCTTTTTTATTGGTCAATGGTGATGTGTGGACAGAAATTGATTTTGCCGAATTGCTTGAACCGACCGTGTACGAGCGAGTAAAATCTACACAAGTGCTTGCTCATTTAATGCTTGTGCCAAATCCTGTACAACATTTACAAGGTGATTTTTGCTATTATAAGGGCATGGCGTATGAACATAGTGCTTATGCAGATGGTGAAAATTTAACATTTAGTGGTGTGTCTTTATTATCACCGCAACTGTTTACAGGTTTAGAGCAAGGTAAACGCCCACTTGCTCCTGTATTAAAACACGCCATGCAACAGCAAAAAGTTTCGGCAAGCAAAGCAACTCAACGTTGGGTTGATGTAGGAACGCCTGAACGATTACACGACCTTGACCAGCAAATTCGTCATGGATTTGTCGATTAAGCGATTTCATTGTAAAATAAAATAGGGTGTGATGAACCCCTATTTTTTATTATTTTTAATTCTCGAGAGATGTATGCACCCATTTTTTCAGGCATTACAGCAAGGAAGTCAAGCACTTGGCTTAAACTTGAACGATGAACAATTAAACTTATTGTTACGTTATCAAGATGCGTTGATTTTATGGAATAAAGCCTATAATTTAACCGCAATTCGTGAACCCAGTGAAATGTTAGTCAAACATTTATTGGACAGTTTAAGTATTTTACCCCATTTGCCAAAAGGACGTTTACTGGATATTGGCACAGGGGGCGGAATGCCCGGAATGATGATTGCATTATGTCAGCCTGAACGTGAATGCGTACTCTTAGATTCAAATGGTAAAAAAATTCGCTTTTTAACGCAATTCATTGCCGATTTAAAACTAAGCAATGTAAAAGCGGTACAAAGCCGTGTTGAAGATGAAAAAATGATTCAACAGTTAGGTAAATTTGATGTGATTACCAGTCGAGCCTTTGCGTCTTTAACGGATTTTGTACAGGCATCTCGTCCATATTTAACCACACAAAGCACGATTGTTGCCATGAAAGGCTTAGTGCCACATGATGAACTGCAACCTTTGCAACATGAATTTTTAAGCGAAATCATCGCTTTAACTGTACCAAATTTAGACGAACAACGTCATTTAATTGTCTTAAAACCCCAAAATAGCTCAAATTA
>JBHACK010000216.1:0-19729 GCA_041854545.1 Acinetobacter sp.
ATTACTGCTCATCAACAATGGTTGGCAGCACATCTACAAACCGCAGGACGTTTAGTGTTAGATGATGGTGCAGTCAATGCCATTAAACAACATCATCGCAGTTTACTTCCAGTTGGCGTTAAAACTGTCGAAGGACATTTTGAACGTGGCGATGTGGTTGAATGTGTTGATACACAAGGACAACGTGTTGCCGTTGGTCGTGTGAATTTTAGTTCAGAGATTGCCAATATGATTCGTGGCTTAAGTTCGGATAAAGTCTATCAAGTCTTAGGGGAAAATCGTTCCCTTGAAATGATTCACCGTAATAATATGGCGATTTACTAAAATTTGCTAAAAGGGTGTGTGATGCACCCTTTATTTTTAAATATTCTGATAATATGAAATAGAATAAATCAAAATTGGAAATTTTATTTTTAAATATTTAACTTATGTTTTTTAAATGATGAGTCCACGCATGATAAATAAATGAAAATAAAAATGAATATTTAAAAATGCTTGATATTTGAATTTTTTTTGTGTACAGTTAAAACTCATTTTTTATTTATAAAGAGAATCACGATGAATAAACCGATAGTTATTGGTGCAGTAATTGCCGTTTTGGGTGGTGGCGGTTTGTTTGCAATGTCAAGCATTGCCGATGGGAAAGTAAAAGCATTATATAATAAACCACAACTCGGAATGTTGCATAACATTCAAGCAACCCCTAATTTAGGCTTTATGGGTGGCACGGTTGAATGGACAGCAGATTTAGTCTTTGATGCGTGTAAACCAGATGAAAAAATTACCTTAAAAGGGACGGATACCGTCAGTAAAGGACTTACAGGTTACACCATTAAATCAGAATTTAAACCTGTTGTAAGCAATGAATCGGTACAAAATGTTCTAAATAAAATGCCCAATATCCAACTAGAAAGCAAAATTAATTGGTCAGGCAATGGACATTCAACCTTACTCTACCCAGCTCATGAGCTTTCTGAACAAACAGCAACCTTAAAATGGGACAGCTTGACTGGAAAATTTAAATTTAGCAATCAAGGCGATAAGCTCACCGCACGAGATTTACAGTTTAATTTACCAAGTGTTTCACTCAAAACCAATGAATTTTCAACTGAAATCAAAGGATTTAGCTACGAATCTGATTTACCGCTCGGTTATCAACTTGATACAGGCAAAGGACAATTTAAAGTTCAATCGATTACAGCTAATGAAGCAAAATCCAACATGACCTTAGAAAATTTTACGGTCAATGTTGAACAAATCGCCAAAGCCGAAACCGTAGATGCCAAAGTAAATTACACCTTAGGCACATTAGAACTTAAAAATGAAAATACCACAACAACGTTACAAGACGCAAAAATTGGATTTGACATTTTAGATTTAAATCGCAAATCAACCGAAACTTTATTATCAATTTTAGAACAATCAACACAGCAATGTACTCCGCCAGAAAAATTGGTTGATACCATTGAACCACACGTTCTCAATATTGCCAATTCAGGTTTACGCATTGAATCGAAAAACAACCAAGTTAAAGTTGGCAATAGTATTGCAACCGCAAACATGGAAATTACTGCACCAAAATCAAGCTATAGCAGTATGCGAGAAGTGGTACAATTACTACCAAATCAAGTCAGCTATAAACTTGATGTTGAGTTTGATAAGAGTTTTGTCAAAAATCTTTATAGCATGATTAATCCAAGTCGTACCTTAAATGAAAAAGATTTTGAAACAGGTTGGCAACAACTAATTTTAGTTACCCAAGCAACAGTCAATGGCGACCGTTTAAAGATTGTCAAAACATCAGAAAACGCACCAACAACCCCTGCTCAATAAAACATCAATCCATAAAAAATGGCGTTAAGAATATATACTTAACGCCATTTTTTAATCATTTTAGGAACTAACGGACAATTCCACGAGTAGAATTTTTAAGCGAATTAATCAATAATTGTACTTCAGGAACAACAGGTAAAATTTCCAACTCTAATTGTTCAATGGCTTCTTTTACCGTTAAGCCCCGTTTATACACAATTTTATAGCCGTCCAATAAACCTTGAATGGTTTCCTTCGACCAACCTTTACGCTTCATACCTTCTACATTTAAGGTCGCTGCTTTTGCAGGATTACCACTCGCTAATACATACGCTGGCACATCTTTTACAATCAATGATGCCCCGCCGACCATACTATAGGAATCGATACGACAAAATTGATGAATGCCTGAGTTTCCCCCAATAATCACATAATCACCAATATGTACATGCCCTGCAATACCCACATTATTTGCGAAAATATTATGACTGCCAATCATACAATCATGTGCAACGTGAGTATTCACCATCAGCAAATTATGACTACCGATTTTGGTTAAACCTTGGTCTTGAATTGTACCACGATGTAAAGAACAATGTTCACGAATGGTATTATAATCCCCAATTTCTAACCAAGTTTCTTCACCCATATATTTCAAATCTTGACAATCCGCCCCTACACTTGCATATGGAAAAATTTCATTATATTTACCAATGCGGGTATGAGAATGAATGACCACATGCGAATGTAAGCGTGTCCCTTCATCTATGCGAATATGTGGGCCAATAATACAATAAGGGCCTACTTGAACATCATCTGCAAGTTCAGCACTACTGTCAATAATTGCAGTTGGGTGAATTAACGGGTTGTTATTCATTGTTACTCATTTTTTGATGGGAAATCATAATTTCAGCGGTTGCGACTACTTGTTCATCTACGCACGCCGTACAATCATATTTATAAATACCACGACGTTGCATTACAAGTTTTGATTTTAAAACCAACTGATCACCAGGAACAACAGGGCGTTTAAAACGAACTTTCTCCGCACCTGCAAATAAAAATAACGATTGACCATCTGGTTTTACATTGTTCATAATAAAGCCTAAAATCCCAGATACTTGGGCTAAGGCTTCAACAATCAAAACCCCCGGCATAATCGGATGATGTGGAAAATGTCCTTGGAAAAATTCTTCATTCAAACTGACATTTTTATAGCCCACAATTTCATCAGCATACACTTCTGTTACACGGTCAACCAATAAAAATGGATAACGATGTGGCAAATATTCATGAATTTCTGCCGATTTTAAAGGTAATGCTGGCACGGTAAATTCAGTACCATTTGGATTGGTGTAGGTCGTACTCATACTATCATTTCCGCAAGTTTACTTGCTATTCTTTGAGTTTAATTGAGATTGCATATCATCAACCTTTTTGGCTAGTTTGGTCAATGGCAAATCTGCTAATTGTCTTAAACCAACAATCGCCTTTTTCCATTGAGCAATCTCAAACACACCTGTCCCTGATGAATACGTTCCTGCTTTGTGAATGCTTTTTGTTACCATTGCTTGAGCGGTTAAAGTTACATTGTCTGCAATGCTAATATGCCCCACAATGCCACAATCTCCAGCTAAAATACAATTTTTACCAATTTTGGTGCTACCTGCAATTCCACATTTTGCAGCAATGGCGGTATGCTCACCAATCTGAACATTATGTGCAATTTGTACCAAATTGTCGATAACCACACCATTTTCAATAATGGTATCGTCTAATGCACCACGGTCAATACTACAATTTGAACCAATCCGTACATCATCGCCAATTCTTACCGAGCCTAATTGAGCAATACGATGCCATTTGCCTTGATAGGGTGCAAAGCCAAAACCTTCTCCCCCAATCGAAGTATTGGCATGAACTCGTACACGATGACCGAGTTTACAACGACCCAATAGGCTTACATTACTTTCAATATAGCATGATGTGCCAAGTTCAACACCATCACCTAAGACGGTATTGGCTAAAATAATACTATTATCACCAATATGGCAATTTGTACCAATCACCACATGATGACCAATATAGACATTTTCGCCAATATCAGCGGTTGGATGAACGATTGCTGTAGGTTCAATTCCTTGTTGTTGAATTTTATCTTCAAATACATGGGTTAGTATGGCAAACGCAAGATATGGATTTTCTACCAATAAACAAGGTTGTACATCACCATGCTCTTGTAAGGCGTGTAATACTTGGGCATTGACAATGAATGCCCCTGCTTTTGATTGTAAGGCAGATTCAATGTATTTTTCACCATTGACAAAACTAAGATGTTCTTCTTGAGCCTGTGCAAGACTTGCTAATGCAACCACTTGTTTTGACGCATCACCGATAAGTTTAGCACCGATTTTCGGTGCTAATTCTTCTAAACTGTATTGTTTAGTCATGTATCAGTCATCAATTATTTAATGGCATTGACACGTTGAATGACTTTATCTGTCAAGTCAAATTTCTTATCGTAAGATAAGACAGCTCCACGCTCAACGATTAAATCAAGTTTGTTTTCTGTGCGTAATTGGTCGGTCACTTGAACAATACGGCTTTCAATCGTTGTGTTCATTTGACGTACGCTTTGTTGCATACGCACTTGTAACTCTTGTTGTGTTTTGTTGAAGTCTGCCAATTTAGTTTGGAATTCAGTTTCCAAACGTTTTAATTCATCTGCTTTTAATTTAGAACCTTCCGCATTGGCTTTGTCTTGTAATGCGTTTAATTCTTTGCTTAATTGCTCTAATTTGGTTGCGGTTGGCTTAATCGATTGATTTAAGCTTTCATTTTGCTGTTTTAAATAGGTGCTATTTTCAATCACTTTGGCTAAATCGACCACACCATAGCCCGATGCAAAGCTTAAACTTGATGCCATAATGCTGATTGTTGCAACAACTAATTTCATCATTTTCATGGTACTACACCTTTAGTTACATTTTTTAAAATATTAAACCCAATAACATCGTATGATGTCAATTTTAATTTGAAAATACCTATTTTTGTAGGTTATTCTCATTTGTTACAATTCTATCATAGCATAGTCATTCGGTTTTTCCTAGCATTTTGAAACATTTTCCCTTGTGATTCAAAATGCTATCATCAGTAAAATCGATTGACTTAGAATGTACGTCCAATTTCAAATTGAACATTCTTGGTTGCATCGCCATCTTGTTTGTTTAGTGGCACTGCATAGCTTAACGATAATGGCCCAATCATGGTAATCCATGTAAAGCCTGCTCCTACGCTATAACGTACATTGTTAAAGTCAAATCCATAATTTTCTTTACAATATTCACGCACATTGGCATTTCTTGATACATCACATTGTGTATCAAATACTTGAGCTCCTTCTGCAAACAATACAGGGCGAACTTGTCGTGTCCAATCGCCTTTAAATGGTAATGGTAACACAAGCTCTGTACCAAATTGTAACAAAGCATTACCCCCTACATATTCTGGGTCTGGGTCGTTATTGCCTGTGTTTTCATAATAAACTGCGTTATAACGTGGCCCTAATGTACTGCTCTCATAACCACGGACTGAGCCATAACCACCTGCATAGAAGTTTTTATAAACAGGTAAATCATTACCATAGCCTACACGACCATAACCACGTAATACAAAGTTTTTCCAAAGTGGCAAGAAGGCTTGTGTATCATAGGTTAATTTTTGGTAATCTACATCACTTCCTGGTAAGCCAACTTCTAAACCGACACGGTGATACATTCCTGATGTTGGGAAGACTGGACGGTTTAGTGTGTTATATGCCCATGCTAAGTTTAAGTTGTAGGTTAAGAAATCACCTTCAAATTTGACACCATTACCATTTGCATCATAAGCAGTCGTTTTTCCGCCATTATTTAAAACATAATCACGGACATAGGTTGAAACGTGTTGTCCTGTAAATAAGCGTGTTTTATCGACACCAATGGTTGCACTTAAACTTTGGTTTTCATTGATTGGATAACCAAAGCTGACGTTTCCGCCCATCGTATCAGTTGCATAGTTGGTTACACTATAGCTATCACTTTCTTTGGTCTTACGATAGTACACATTATAACCACGACTAATCCCATCAAGGGTAAAGTACGGGTCTGTTACCCCAATACTATAATAATCTTGGGTTTGTGAACGGCTTAAATCAATCGAAACACGATTCCCTGTTCCCATAAAGTTGGTTTGGCTTAATCCTGCTTGGAAGGTCATACCGCCACTTTGTGAGTAACCTACTGCAAATGATGTACTACCTGAATGTTGTTCTTCGACTTTAACATCGATATCTACTTCATCATTGACATTAGGGACTCGTGTTACTCTAACATCAACGGTTTTAAAGAAACCTGTACGTTCTAAGCGGACTTTTGAAAGTTGAATTTTTTCATTGCTTGCCAATGCCCCCTCCATTTGACGCATTTCACGGCGTAATACTTCATCTGTGGTTTTGGTATTTCCGCTAAAGTTAATACGGCGAACTTTGACTTGTTGCCCAGGGTTGATATAGTAATTTAAATCAACACGTTTAGTTGCTTCATCAATTTTTGGAATGATGTTTACTTCAGTAAAATAGTAACCAGCATTGCCATATTTATTGAGCAATAATTGACGAACAGCATTAACACGTTCTTGGGAATAGGTTTCCCCTGATTTATACACTTGAAGTTTTGCAAGGTCTTCTGCATTAAATAACGCATCGCCTAAAAATTTTGTATCGCCAAATTGATATTTTTCGCCTTCTTTAATTTTAATTTCTACAAATAGACGGCTTTTATCTTCACTTAAGTTGAGTTGAGAGTTTTCAACTTCAAAATTAATATAACCATTATTTAAATATAAGGCACGCAAGGCTTCTAAACTCGCTGCCAGTTTTTCTCGTGCATAACGGTCTTTACGATTAACCACCGTTGCCCAGTTACTTTCACGTACGGCAAAGGCTTGTTTAATATCGCTGTCTTTAAAAACAGTATTACCAATCACGTTAATATCAACGACTTTGGCTGGTAAACCTTCATTGACATTAATTTTGACTTCTACACGGTTATTCGCCGTTGGAATCGTTTCAATGCTGACATCTGTATCATAACGTCCTTGTTGTGCATATTGTTGTTCAAGTTCGGTTTCAACGGTTTGAATGGTTGCTTTTTTAAAGCTTTCGCCTTCAGCAATTCCCATCTTTTTCAAACCTTCTAATAACGCTTCACGGGGAATTAATTTATTTCCTTTTAATTCAACCTTAGAAATAACAGGACGTTCGACCACTTCAAAGGTAATCACATTATCAACGACTTGGCTATTAATTTCATCAAACAAGCCTGATGCGTATAAATCTCGTATCGCTTGGGCAATAGTTGCATCATTTACAGCATCTCCCGCTGTAATTTTTAAGTAAGGTTGTACTATAGTGGGCGATAAACGAACTAACCCCGACAGACGCACATCTTCTACAATAAAACTTTGTTCAGCGTGTGCATGCTGTACAGTAACCATTGCACTAACTAAGGCGAATGGCATAAATAAATGTGAGTATCGCATGTGTTCTAAATATCCTAGTTAATTAAGCGTAATAAAGTGTTCATTTATCGGTATGATATCATAAACGCATAATGTCATTTACCAATGCCAACAGCATTAAACTGCCTAACACTATCATACCAACTTTAAACCCTAACATTTGTATTTGTTCTGAAACAGGTTTTCCCCGAATCATTTCAATTACATAATACATTAAATGTCCACCATCAAGCATTGGCACAGGCAATAAATTAAAAATTGCTAAACTTACACTCATCATTGCCATAAATGCAAGAAACGTTTGCCAGCCCATTTCTGCTGTTTGTCCTGCCATTTTGGCAACAGAGATTGGCCCTGAAAGATTATCTAAGCCAATCCAACCTTTAATCATTTTGACAATAGACCCTACTATCATACTCGATAATTGATAGGTTTTCTCAACAGCTTGACCCAAAGCTTGTGTTGGTGTGTATTGAATGGTTTGTTTATAATCAGCAGGAATTTCAATTTTGCCTACTTGATGTTGCACACCCAAACTACCATAACGATGACCGTCTTGGTATTTTGCTTGTGGCATCACTTGTAATGATACCGTTTCCCCTTGGCGTAATACATCTATTTGTAACAATTTTTCTGGTGATTCACGAACAATTGTAACAACATCATACCAATCTTGCACCGCAACTCCATTTATTCTAACGATTTCATCTCCTACTAACATTCCTTGACGTTGAGCGGCTCCGCCTTCTGTTAAAGCACTCACCGTTGCTTTAAGTGGCGGACGATAAGGTAAGAAACCTAAACTTTCTAATGCAGATTTATCTTGTTGTTTTAAATACTGTTCAATCGGAATTTCAACTTGATGTGCTTGCTCTTGACGTTGTACTTCAAGTTGAACAGTTCCTGTTTCACCGATACGCTCAAGTAAGGTTAAATTGACCTTTTCCCATGTTGGTGTAAGCTGACCATCTACCGCAGTAATTTTATCGCCTACTTTTAAATCAACTTGACTGGCTGGAGTATTGGGTAAAATTTTGCCAATGCGTGTATTTAACTGTTCTTGAGTAGGTAAATATAACACCCAAAATAAAACGATTGCCAATAATAAATTAATCGCAGGGCCTGCAAAAACAATTAAAAAGCGTTTCCAAACCGATTGACGATTAAAGGCTCTGCGTAATTCTTCTTCAGGTGGTTTGATTGTCTCTTCATCGAACTCACGCTCGTCCAACATTCGCACATAACCGCCTAAAGGAATCCCTGCTAATTGATAGGTAATGCCTGAACGTTTCGATGTCCATTTTAATAACTGGGGGCCAAAACCAATAGAATAGGTTAAAACCTTAACCCCCAATAAACGTGCAACAATATAATGCCCAAATTCATGAATCGCAACTAAAGGCCCTAACAATAAAATTGCGGAAACAATGGCAATTAAAACACTCACGAGATATTCGTCCTTGTCTTAACAAGTTGTTGAGCCAGTTGTCGTGTTTCGGTATCAACTGCTAAAATCCGCTCAAGGCTATCTGCAGGTTGATATTGCATACGGTTTAACACATCTTCGACCAGTTGCGTAATCCCTGTAAAAGATAAACGTCGATTTAAAAAAGCATCGACCGCAATTTCATTACTGGCATTTAATACGGTTGGCATTGTTCCGCCCATTTTCATTGCCTGACGTGCTAAGGTCAATGCAGGAAAGGTGTGTACATCAGGTTCAAAGAAATTTAATTGATGTTTGACCAATTCTAAAGCAGGAACATGGGTCGCAATACGCTGTGGATAGGCTAAAGCATGAGCAATTGGCGTGCACATATCAGGATTGCCTAATTGAGCCAATGTTGAACCATCAACATATTGCACCAAAGAATGAATAATACTTTCAGGGTGAATCACCACATCGACAAAGGACTCATCTAAACCAAATAAATGACAGGCTTCGATTAACTCCAAACCTTTATTCATTAAACTAGCAGAATCGACTGAAATTTTACGTCCCATTGACCAATTAGGGTGCTTACAGGCTTGCTCTGGTGTTACATCTGCTAATTGAGCCGATGTATAATGCAAGAAAGGCCCTCCCGATGCGGTTAAAATCAATCGAGAAACCCCTTTTTGTGGCTGACCATGTTCAGATTGATAATCATGCGGTAGGCTTTGAAAAATCGCATTATGTTCAGAATCAACAGGTAGCAATGTGGCATGATGTTGTCGCACGGCTTGCATCATCAAATCGCCTGACATCACCAAAGCTTCTTTATTGGCAAGTAAAACCCGTTTCCCTGCTTTTACCCCTGCCAAAGTTGGTAATAATCCTGCTGACCCCACAATCGCAGACATGATAATATCTACTGCTGAATCTTCCGCTACCTGAATGAGTCCTGTTTCACCAGCTAAAATTTCAATGTTATGATTCGGTTGAGCTTGATTTAATAATGCACGAAACTCATCTACTTTCTCTGTTGGTACAACGGCACATACAGGTTGATAATGCTGGCAAATATTCGCCAATTCATCTAAACGGCTTTGAGCCGTAACAGCATAAACACAATATTTATCAGTATGTTGTGATAATACCTTTAAGGTACTTTGTCCAATTGAGCCTGTTGCACCTAAAATACACACATTTTGCATAAATTACACCGCCACACCCAACCAATCTAAAAGATATAAGCCCAATAAAAAAATTGGTGCTGCCGCTAATAATGAATCCACACGGTCTAATACACCGCCATGCCCCGGTAAAATCGTTCCTGAATCTTTAATGCCTGCACGGCGTTTAATCATGGATTCAAATAAATCGCCTTGTACCGATGCCATCACCGTTAAAATTGCAATGATTAAGAATACAATCCATTGTCCAACCGACATCGTTAAAGAACCAAAAGCAACAATTATAATCATGATTAAAATGGTTGTGAAAATACCGCCAATTAAACCTTCTACGCTTTTATTTGGGCTGACATGTGGCGATAATTTTGTTTTACCAAATTTACGCCCAATAAAATAGGCTCCACTGTCTGCTCCCCAAACCAATAAGAACATATACAATAAATATTCTGGCGACATTTTCCACAAAAAGAACATGGCAAAACTGGCAGAGCTGATTAAGATACAACCAATACTATATAACAGTGTGTTATACCATTGCTCATCTAAACGTGGATATTGCAACACCCAATAAACACTAAATGCCCAAAATGCACTGACAATGATGAGAATATATTTCATCACCATAAAAGTATAATTAAGTGTAAAGAATGTTGTCGCAATCGGTAAACCTGCTAACCATGCAATGATGACACCGTATAAAATAGCATCATTTTTTTGTTTTTGTGGTGAGTTTTGAGCATTTTTAGGACTTGCTGGCATTAATTTATACCATTCATAGCCTGACATACCAGCTAAAACCAGCATTAAAATCGCCATTGGAATGGCAGATGGCAAGGCAAACATACAGCCTAAGACTAAGACAATCAGCCATATTGCAGTAATAATACGTTGTTTCATGGCTTAATCCTGTTGTTGTTCTTGTTGAATTTGTTCTGACGTTTTTCCAAAACGACGTTCACGCTGTGCAAAAATCTCTAAAATTTTGTTCAATTCTTCGACCGAAAATTCTGGCCATAAGGTATCTGTAAAAAATAATTCGCTATACGCTAACTGCCACAATAAGAAATTGGAAATGCGATAATCGCCCCCTGTGCGAATAAACACATCAATCGCAGGTAAATCGTGTAGGCTGATGTGTTGAGCGACGGTATCGACACCAATCTCATCAACATTGAGTTCACCTTGTTGGACACGTTGAGCAATATGTTTGGTTGCTTGGGCAATGTCCCACATTCCGCCATAACTGACCGCAATCGTTAAGGTCATTTCATGATGATGTGCTGTTTTTTGTTCTGCATACGCCATTAAATCTTGTAAAGGTTGCGATAAACGGCTACGGTCGCCAATAAAACGTAAGGCGATTTGGAATTTTTCCATACGGGGTAATTGTTCATGAATGGCTTGTTCAAGCAACATCATCAACAATTCGACTTCTTCAGGCGGACGGTTCCAGTTTTCGCTTGAAAATGCAAAAACGGTCAATGCTCGGATTCCGATGCTACGACAATGCTCTACAATAGGGTCAAGGCTATTTTTCCCTGCATAATGCCCTTGTCCTTTTTCCATTTGCATTTTTTTAGCAAAACGGTTGTTCCCATCCATGATAATGGCAATGTGTTGGGGTAAGGTTGTCCGTTGTTGAGAGTTTGCTTGCGTCATCGGTTACGTCCACGAGTCGTTGTCTGATTTATCATAATCGATGTAGGATAATAGATAATTTATCCTACATCATTAAACATTTAAAACTGTATTAAACTTTCATTAATTCAGCTTCTTTTTCCGCAAGACGTTTATCGACTTCTGCTACAAATTTATCGGTTAATTTTTGAATGTCGGCTTCTGCACGGCGTTCATCATCTTCCGAAATTTCTTTATCTTTTAATAAAGCTTTGATATCACCTAACACATCACGGCGAATGTTACGAATCGCTACTTTCGCATGTTCTGCTTCACCACGTGCTACTTTTTGCATATCACGGCGTGTTTCTTCAGTTAAAGCTGGAAGTGGTACTCGAATAGTATCTGCTGTAATTGGGTTTAAACCTAAATCGCTTTCACGAATGGCTTTATCTACTGCTGAAACCATATTACGTTCAAATGGTTGTACAATTAAAGTTCGAGAATCTTCAACCCCAATGCTTGCCACTTGGTTTAACGGTACATCTGAACCATAATAAGAAACCATCACACCATTTAAAATAGATGGGTTAGCACGACCTGTACGCACTTTTGCAAAGCCTTGTTCTAAAGCTTCTAAGCTTTTTTGCATACGGTGTTCAGCGTCTTTTTTTAAATCATTAATCATCATCTTGTCCTAAGTTAGGTAAACTGTTGTACTATTGTAACAAGAATAGCACATTTTTTCAGAACTCTCCGTGAGTTTGCCGTTTATTTAGGCAATACTCACATCATCACTCAATTAAGCTTTTTCTTCAGAAGAAACGTGTGTGCCTTCTTTTTCACCCATTACAACAGAAAGTAATGCCCCTGTTTTGTTCATATTAAACACTTGTAATGGAACGTTGTGGTCTCGACATAAGCAAATTGCAGTTAAATCCATTACCCCAAGTTTTTCGTCTAATACTTGGTCAAAGGTTAAATGTTCATATTTGACTGCATCTTCATATTTACTTGGGTCTTTGTTATAAACACCATCAACTTTAGTGGCTTTTAAAATCAAATTCGCTTCGATTTCAATGCCACGCAAACACGCTGCGGTATCGGTTGTAAAGAATGGGTTTCCTGTACCTGCAACAAAAACGCACACTTCACCATTATTTAAATGACGAATCGCATCACGGCTTGAGTAAGGTTCGCCAACGGTTGCAATGTTTAATGCAGACATTAAACGTGTTTTGATGTTACGACGAACCAAGGCATCACGCATGGCTAAACCGTTCATCACCGTGGCTAACATACCCATTTGGTCGCCTGTTACACGTCCGACCAAGCCATCTTTTTGTAATTGGCTACCACGGTATAAGTTACCTCCGCCAACCACAATCCCCACTTGTACGCCTAAACCTACAAGATGGGCAATCGATAAAGACATTTGGTCTAATACTTGGGCATCAATCCCCATGTCTTTATTGCCTGCTAAGGCTTCACCTGATAATTTTAATAAAATACGTGCATAACGTGGACGAGTACTTAGAATCTCACTCACCGCCATCTCCAAAACAAATCGATTATCAACACAAATTGTTTTATTATACGATATTTTGATAAACAAGTCGATAAATCAATCTTGTAGAAAAATTGGTCTATCGTGTCTTTTAAAATGATTTTTTGGATTGATGGGGCATACATTATGTCATGTATTTTAATGGGAACTGGGGGCTATACAGATGTGGATTTAATTGGCACATTGTATCCTGTAGGAACTACACCTGCTCAATATTTAACTTATTATCATCAGCATTATGCAACAGTTGAAATTAACAGTAGTTTTCATGCTCCTTTAGGTCAATCTGCTTTTGCAGGTATGCTGGAAAAAACAAAAGGAACGATAGCATTTTCCGTTAAATTACATCAAGATTTTAGTCATACACGCACAGCAACTCAACAACAAGCACAGGCATTTTTAACTGCTCTTTCGCCTTTACGAGATGCAGGTTGTTTTGCGAATTTGTTATTGCAATTTCCACAGCAATTTAGCCGTACTCAAACCAATCGTTTATATCTTGCTCAAGTTTTGAATTGGTTTGAAGATGTACCTTTAGCGGTTGAATTTCGCCACCCCAGTTGGCAGATTGAGCCTGTTTTTCGTACATTTACTCAACAACCAAATTTAATTTGGTGTAATGTTGATTATCCGCCACTCTATGATTTTCCAAAATTTAAATTATTTTTTAATCAACGGATAGGATATTTACGTTTACATGGACGGAATTTAAATTGGCATATGGCTGAATCTGCAAAACAACGCCATGATTATCGTTATACAGATAATGAATTATATGCGATTGCGACATTAATTTATCAACATAAACAACAGTTTGATTATTTATATTTGTATTTTCAAAATACCACAAATAGTCATGCAGTTTATAATCTTCATCGGTTACAGCAATATTTAGTTGAATATGGATTTACTGTGCCATATATTGTACCGAATCTTCAACATAATGCTTTGAAACAGCAAGATTTATTTTAACGTCAGTTTTGTTGGGTTTCGCTCTTGCTCAACACCAACTTACCCGACATTATTTAAGATTAAAATTAGAATAAATAAATATGATATTTTAAATCGAATTTACGTTATTTTAAAATAGGTTGAGTTTTAATTCACTCAACCTTTTATTTTAAATTAAACAATTTTAATTAATTGTGCAAATAAATCATATTCATCTGCATCAGTAATTTCTACTTCTAGTAAATCACCTGCTTTAATTTGAGATTTGTCAATATCTTCAACAAAAACATGACCATCAATTTCAGGAGCATCGGCATAGGAACGAGCAACCGCAACAGGAAATTCTTCTTCCAAGCTATCGACTAAAACGGTCATACGTTGTCCAATCCGTTTTTGCAATTTTTGAGCTGAAATCTCTTGTTGTACCTGCATAAAACGTTCAAAACGTTGTTGTTTAATTTCTTCAGGGACAGGGTCTGGCAAGTCGTTGGCAACCGCTCCTTCAACAGGTGAATAGGTAAAACACCCCACTCGGTCAAGTTGTGCTTCTTTAAGCCAATCCAGCAACATTTCAAAATCTTCTTCCGTCTCCCCCGGAAAGCCGACCACAAAGGTTGAACGAATCACCAAATCAGGGCATTTTTCACGCCATGATTTTAAGCGTTCTAAAGTATTTTCGCTATGTGCAGGGCGTTTCATCAATTTTAAAATGCGTGGGCTAGCGTGTTGGAACGGAATATCTAAATACGGTAGAATTTTTCCTTCCGCCATTAAATCAATCACCGCATCAACGTGTGGATATGGGTAAACATAATGTAAACGTACCCAAATACCTTGTTTGCCAAGGGCTTCGCACAAATCATAAAACTTGGTTTTTAGTGGCTGACCGTCCCAAAAATCTAGTTTGTATTTGGTATCTACCCCATAAGCAGATGTATCTTGGGAAATCACTAATAATTCTTTAACTCCTGCTTTTTTCAATGCAACGGCTTCTTTCATCACATCACCAATTGGACGGGAAACTAAATCACCACGCAAACTCGGAATAATACAGAAGGTACAACGGTGATTACAGCCTTCTGAAATTTTTAAATAAGCATAATGTTTCGGCGTTAAACGCACCCCTTGTTCTGGCACTAAATCGATAAAAGGGTTATGTTTTGGTGGTGCAGGTACATATTCATGTACGGCATTCATCACATCTTGATAAGCGGCCGCCCCTGTAACTTTCAGGACATTTGGGTGCATTTGACGGATTTTATCTTCATCTTTACCTAAACAACCTGTTACAATGACACGTCCATTTTCGCTCATCGCTTCGCCAATCGCATCGAGCGATTCTTGTACTGCAGATTCAATAAATCCACAGGTATTGACCACAACTAAATCTGCATCTTGATAATCTGATGCAACATGGTAGCCTTCTGTTTTAAGTTGCGTTAAAATTCGTTCAGAATCAACTAACGCCTTAGGACAACCTAAGGAAACAAAACCAACTTTAGGGGTTTTCATTACATTTTACTCCGCAGGGTCTGTAGCCCTTCAATTTGTGCGTATTGTATGTCTTTTCTTAAGGCTTGTAAAAAATAATTCAGCGTTTTTGACAGAAAAATTAAAAAATTCTGTTTAGGGGGTTTGATGAATCGTCATCTATTACGAGTTTTACTGTGTATTACTTGGTTAAAACACTATCGACTTGACTATGCAAAAGCGGACTTGCTCTCTGCCTGTATTGTGGTTGCGTTATTATTACCACAAAGTATGGCGTATGCCTTAATTGCAGGATTACCCCCAATTATGGGATTATACGCCAGTATTTTACCCTTAATGCTGTATGCTTTTTTTGGAAGTAGTTCCACATTATCGCTGGGGCCCGTTGCGATTTTAGCGATGATGACCTTTGCATTTCTTCACCCTATTTTTCCTGTAGGTTCAGCAGAATATTTAAATGCGTCATGTTTATTAGCGATTTTAACAGGGATAATTTCGTTTTTATTAGGGGTTTTTCGTTTTGGCTTTTTAATACAGTTAATTAGCCACCCTGTGATTAAAAGTTTTATTATTGCATCGGCTTTATTAATTGCATTAGGGCAATTTCGTTTTTTATTAGATATTCCTTTACGTTCAGATAATTTTATTAATTTTAGCAGTAGTTTTATTCAATATTTTAAGAATATTGATATAACGACCAGTATCATTGGCTTAATTTCTGTTTTATTTTTGGTCTTTTTTCCTAAACTGATTCAGCAATTTTTTCCAAATTTTAAATCCAGCATTAAATTATTGCCCTTGATTTTAATCTTTTTATCGATTGCACTATTATCTTTTTTAAACTTGCCAATAAAAACCGTTGGACATATTCCATCAGGATTACCGAATTTAAGTTTACCTACATGGTCATGGGATTTAATCATAAAATTACTACCCGCCAGTATCTTAATTGCGATGATTAATTTTGTAGAGTCGTTGTCCATTGCCGAAGCAACTGCCTTACAACAACGCAAACAACTTAATAGTAATCAAGAACTTACTGCTTTAGGTCTTGCCAATATTGGTGCAGGTTTAACATCAGGGTTTCCAATAGGGGGTAGTTTATCTCGTACTGTGGTAAATGCCGATGCAGGAGCAAAAACGCCATGTTCAGGAATTTTTGTGGCTATTTTTATTATTATCATTAGTTTATATTTAACCAAATTATTTTATCATTTGCCGTTAGCGGTATTATCAGCAACAATTTTGGTTTCAATTTGGAAATTAGTTAAAATAAAACCTTTTTTAGATACTTGGCATTATTCTAAACGTGATTTTATTGCAATGTTAATTACTTTTATTGCAGTCATGATGATTGATATTGCCACAGGGTTAATGATTGGGGTGATTTCAACCTTTGTGTTATTATTATGGAAAATGAGTCGCCCACATATTGCAGTTATTGGTTTAGTTGAAGGCACGCAACATTTTAGAAATATTAAACGGCATAAAGTTTTAACCTGCCCTACAGTATTTTCTTTACGGATTGATGAGAAATTAACATTTTTAAATGCTCACCCTTTAAAGCAATATATTATTGATGAAGTGAGCCAAAATAATCAGTTGCAACATGTGGTTTTAAATTGTTCAAGCATTAGCGATATTGATTTTAGTGCCTTAGAAATGTTAGAAGATGTAAACTATGAGTTACAAAAATTAAATATTTTATTACATTTATCGGAAGTAAAAGGCCCTGTAATGGATTTATTACAAAATAGTCATTTTTTATCTGCCTTAAGTGGTCAAGTGTTTTTGTCGCATTATCAAGCGATGAAGGTGCTTTCTCCCTTATTTAAAGGTGAGCAAGAGTTTTCTATTTAATATTTTGTTACGTTATGTTATCATTTATCTACAAATCAAGTGGTTAAATGTTTATTTCAAAATTGAACATCATTGAGTGCTAGGTATGAGTTTATCTGCGTTTCAAAAGTTGCCGATTTGGATTCAACTCGGTGCATTTTTTTTAGCCGTAAATGCGGGCATGATTAATGTCTTAGGTTTAGTTACCTTGTTACATCAATCTGTGTCGCATATGACGGGGAATATCAGTATCTTAGCCATGGATTTGGTGAATTTTAATTTTGAACACGCCTTGTTTTTATTTTTAATTGTTTTGAGTTATGTGATTGGCTCTTTTTATAGTGGCTTTATTTTAGGAAATGGTAATTTTTTACTTGGTCGGCGTTATGGTTTGCCGTTGAGTTTAATGACCATTTGTATTTTTTTATGTTGGGCATTTTTACCTTATTTTCCACGTTATGCGTTGCTGTGGGCAAGTGTGGCGATGGGCGTGCAAAATGCAATGGTTAGCCATTATAAAGGGACGATTATTCGTACCACGCATTTATCGGGCGTACTCACCGATTTAGGGTTAGCAATGGGCTATATTGTGCGGGGCTTAAATGTTGATAAACGGAAAATTTCCTTGCATTTACTGTTAATTGCTGGTTTTTTGTGTGGCGGTATCGTTGCAAGTATTATTCACCCTTATCTTGGTTTACAATCGTTTTTAATTCCTGTAGCATTAAGCTTTTGTATGAGTACCGTGTACTGGATTATTTATTGGCATATTCGTGCCACACAACCAATCGGAGATGAAGAAGATGGTTAAAAATGCACTTCAAGCTCAGTTGCTTAAAGCCGGCTTAGTCGATGCAAAAAAAGCAAAAAAATTGTCAAAACAAACGCAACATCAACAACGTTTAGGACAAGCCCCTGATGCTGAATTAAAACAAGAGATTGCTCAAGCTCAACAGGAAAAACGTGCTAAAGACCAAGCCTTAGACCAAGAAAAGCAACGTCAATTAGAAGAAAAGACCTTAAAGGCGAACATTGAACAAATGATTCAACAACATAAGGTGCAACAAACTTCTGGTGATATTGGCTATCAATTTATTGACCAGCAGAAAATTAAAAAAATCTATGTTAATCAATCGGTTTATAATGCTTTAGTTGCAGGGACTTTGTTAATTGCTCGTACACAAAGCGATGAGTATGCGTTTTTACCCCGTGCATTGGCAGAGCGTATTGAAGAAAAAATGTCAGGGTTTATTCTCAATCTTCACCCTGAACAGCAAAGCCATGACCAAAGTACAGATGAAGATGACCCATATAAAGATTACGTTATTCCAGATGATTTAATGTGGTAATGTTGATTTTATGTTACAATAGTAATATTAAGTTTTATCAAAGAGTGAGATAATAAGATGGGTCGTAAAGCTACCATTGACCGTAACGATTTATTCCAAGCGACATTACGTTTGATTCGTCCAGGGAAAAGTATTGCATCATTAAGTTTGCGTGAAATTACACGAGAAGCCAATATTTCGCCAAATAGTTTTTATCGCCATTTTAAAGATACTGATGCCCTTGCTGTGGCGTTGATTGAGCTTGCAGGTGAACGTTTACGCATGATTATTCGTGAATCACGTTTACAAGCTCAAAATACCAATAAAAGCATTATTCGTAGTTCTGTTGAGATTTTTGTACAACAACTCAATAGTGATGAAGGCTATTTAAGTTTGCTGTTGCGTGAAAGTTATATTGGTTCAGATGCTTATAAAAAAGCGGTTGAAGACCAACTCAACTTTTTTACTCAAGAGTTGATTGAAGATTTAAATGCTTTAGAAAAATTGGAAAAAGGAAATGGCTTGTTACATGCCAATATCGTGGCAAAAGCGATTACACAATTAGTGTTCCATATGGGGGCAAGCATTCTAAACTCTTCAGAACAAGAACGCCAAACCATTATTGAAGAAACAATTGCTATGATTCGTATGTTACTCGAAGGGGCAAGACAGTTAAAAGATATTAATGATTAAACTTAAAACTCTCAATCTATGGTTGAGAGTTTTTTTAGCTATAGCCATAACGCACATCTTATTCAATACTCTAAATTGTGTCGCCTATTCCCCAAATTTCACCAAATAACATTTCGATTGCAAATAAAATGGATACATTGCTGTATCCATTTTTATTACCCACGTTTAAATTTCTTTTCAGCTTTTTTAAACTTTTGGATATAACGACGACGACGGGCTGCCACTTTTTCATCAACTTGAGATTTACGCCCTTCAA
>JBHACK010000217.1:0-3278 GCA_041854545.1 Acinetobacter sp.
GGCGTTAATTGTGGCAATAACGATAAACTCATTAATAATAAAACAGTGGTTACCACATCAACCGTGATTTGCGTTAATGCCAAATCCACCGCAGACAAAGCAATAAAGGCAACCGTTACCACTAAGCCAATCACCCCACTAATCAATACCGCTTTAATCCGCTCATGATGGAACCATAACAACATCCAACACGCAGAAAACAACAATAACCACATCACAATCGCAAGTATTGGTGCAGGCGTTAAAGTACGAGAACCTGTGGACATTTCCACGCCCACAAACGGCATAAATAACAACGCCATACTAAACAACAAAATCACCACTAAATAATTTTGTAATGACCCTGTTTCCGTGCGTTGCTTTAACACCATCGCCCAACGCTCAACCACATCCATCAACTTTTCAAAAATAGACTTTCCTTGCCATTTCATCTTATGTTCAAACGCAATATGACGTAAACGGTCGCCCTTCGCTAAACTAAAATACATCACCGCACCGCCAACCAATGCAATCACACTCATCATCAATGGCATATTCACCCCATGCCAAATCGCTAAATGCGTACTAAAAGATGAATCCAAAGTTGTCGCTTGGGTAACATGATTGACTAAACTTTCCGCAAAAAAAGCAGGAGCAACCCCAACTAAAATACATAATATTGCCAATAATGTGGCAGGCAAACGCATTCCTAAAGGCGGTTCATGAGCATCTTGATTTGGAATCTCTTTACCTAATGCACCATCAAAGAAAATCCCATGCACCAAACGCAACGAATATGCAACCGCAAAAATCCCTGCCAATGTCGCCACAATCGCAGATAAAACTAAAACGCCCCCTGATAAATTTGCCAATAATTCAGTAAAGAACATCTCTTTGGATAAAAAGCCATTAGTTAATGGAATGCCTGCCATAGATGCAGACGTAATCATGGTTAAAGTACCAGTAAACGGTAAAATATGCCAAACTCCACGCAACTTCCGCATATCACGGGTTGCCGTTTCATGGTCAATAATCCCCGCAATCATAAACAACGCAGCTTTAAACGTCGCATGGTTAATAATATGAAAAATCGCAGCTGCGACTGCCAAAGGCGAACCAATGCCCAGTAAACACACAATCAATCCTAAATGACTGACCGTAGAATATGCCAAAACACCCTTTAAATCCGTTCTAAAAATGGCAAAAAATGCCCCCATACACAGAGTCATCAACCCTACAAAAGTAACAACATTATGATAAAACGCAACGCCTACAAAAATTGGTAATAAACGAGCTAATAAGAAAATCCCTGCTTTAACCATCGTGGCAGAGTGCAAATAAGCAGAAACTGGCGTAGGGGCTGCCATCGCATTTGGCAACCAAAAATGGAATGGAAATTGAGCACTTTTGGTAAATGCCCCCAACAAAATCAATCCTAATGCAGGTAAAAATAAATCATGCTGATGAAGACTTGAACCTAAGGCAATAATCTCACTAATTTGATACGTCCCTGCCACATTCCCAAGTAAAATAAATCCCCCCAACATTGCCAAACCGCCCATACCTGTAATGGTCAGAGCCATTCTTGCACCCTTTTGAGCGGTTTCATATTGCCCCCAATATCCCACTAATAAAAATGATGAAATACTGGTCATCTCCCAAAAGACCATTAATAACAATAAATTATCTGACAATGAAATACCAAGCATTGCCGTCATAAATAGCATTAACAGTAAATATAATTTACTTAAGGAATTTTTTGCATCTAAATAAAAAAACGCATAAATAAAAATTAATGTACCAATCCCTGAAATCAATAATCCAAATAATAAGCCAAGAGCATCTAAACGTAATTGAATATCAAATCCAATTTGCGACAACCACGCATATTCAAATACACTTGGCTGACCTTGCCATACCGTTGGTAATTGGCTTAACAATAACCCAAAACTTGTTAAACTGATGGCAACCGTTGCACATACAGACGCCAAACGAGAACGCTGTAATATCACGGATAGCCCAGTTCCCAATAACAAAGGAATAAGAATAATTAAAGGAAGTACATTCATATCCATGCCACACAAGAAAAAATTTAAATTATTTGAACATTGGCAGGAATGCAAAGAGCATTCCAAAACTACAACATTCAATCCTAACGATGGAGAAAAGTACAAAAACAAGTAAACTTTAGTCTAAATCTAGTGTACTATAAAAATGATAAAAATTAAAATATTCTTACATAAAACAACGATTAAAATGAACAATAAACAAGATAAGGATTTTATCAAGCTAAGATTAGATATCTCATTGAATAAAGGAAAGCGACTCCATCTAAAATAGCATTAATCAACTGAATAATAAAATAAAAATTACCATATTTCATGAAATATGGGAAATTTTAGGAAATTGAGAGATTTTTCCCTTTTATCCAACCTTTCTTTAAGAAATAAATTACATTGACAGATTTCAATATCAGCCTTATTATTGTGGTTAAGGTGGTCATCTCCGCTGTTAATATGTAAGTCATCTGATGATGGCGATACTGGTGGAGTAGCTACCTTAATTTTTTTGAGTAGGATAAAGTTTTATGGCTTTTGGCAATATACCATCAAGTAATGAATAACTATTTGGGGGACTGCCCTACTCAATTACTCCATTTTTTTAATTTTTCCCAAAATAAGAATCAAGCAATTTTTAGTAAAAAAGTATTGTCATACATGTTGGATTGTATGATACAGCTATTTCTTCTAAGTGTATTTATTTTTATAATCTATAACAATCCCATACTATCCTAAATTTGGCGGTGAGAGAGGGATTCGAACCCTCGATACGCGTAAACGTATACACACTTTCCAGGCGTGCTCCTTCAGCCACTCGGACACCTCACCAATCAAAACGGCACTATCTTACTCTAAAATCAGCATTTTGCCAAGTCAAAAATTTGTAAGATTCAATCCGCTGTTACACAAAATTAATTTTGCTTTTTACAGATGAACATAAAAATTGTGCTATGATAACTCATCATTTATCTCCATTTCTAAGTAGGCTTGATATGCTATTATCTAACAATAAAACATCAAAAGCATTTTTAGGAAAACCTATTTCCTTAACTTTATTGACAATTACAACTGCATTTTTAACGGCGTGTAATGGCTCTGCTCCAAATAATACGGCAGAATCTAAAGCATCGACTGCGGTCTCGAACAGTAAAACGTCTGCTAAAGCAAATACAGCATCTACGCCAACTTCATGTTTAGAACAATTTCATCAAACCACACCGCCTACTTTGCAGAAAGAAA
>JBHACK010000218.1:0-12557 GCA_041854545.1 Acinetobacter sp.
GCTAGCTCAACTTCTCCAGAAACGAGTAATACGCCATCACGATAAATATTTTGCTCTAAGGTAAAAGAGGCGGATTTATAGCCAATCACCTTTGCAGTAACGGTAATTAAATCGTCCATTAAGATTGGGCGTAAATATTTGATGGATAATTTGTGCACAACAAAACTATAATCTTGTTGATGCCAATAATGTGCAATGCCTGATGCTCTTAACCATTCTGTACGGACACGTTCCATAAAGCGAATGTGGTTGGCATGATAAACAATGCCCCCCCGCATCTGTATCTTCAATATAAACACGCAGTTGGAACTCAAAATGATTCATAACATTTCTCAAGATGGACGAATGTACATTATCTTAGTGCGGTTTATTCTATCAAACAATGGCAAAGTTGCTCAATTTAGCATATCTTCTGCTGGAATCGGATGTCCTAATTGTACATAGGCTTGATGGGTTGCAATACGCCCACGAGCGGTGCGTACCACATAGCCTTGTTGAATTAAATAAGGTTCGATGACATCTTCTAAAGTTCCGCTGTCTTCTGCCATTGCAGCCGCCAAAGATTCAACGCCTGCAGGCCCTCCATCAAATCGTTCAATTAAAATACTTAAATAACGTCTATCTAAAGTATCTAAGCCTGATTTATCAACATTTAACATATCTAAGGCACGTTGGGCAATGTCTTGAGAAACTTCTCCAGTGCCTTTAATTTCTGCATAATCACGCACACGTCTCAGCAATCGATTGGCAATGCGAGGTGTACCACGAGAACGCCGAGCAATTTCGATTGCACCTTCGTTGTCCATTGGAATGTTCATTAAATCGGCAGAGCGTTGCACAATATGGCTTAAATCTTGAACAGAATAAAACTCAAGTCGTTGAACAATGCCAAATCGGTCTCGTAAAGGTGAGGTTAATAATCCAGCTCGTGTTGTAGCTGCAACCAAGGTAAAAGGAGGTAAATCGAGTTTGATAGAACGTGCTGCAGGGCCTTCACCAATCATAATATCTAATTGGTAATCTTCCATCGCTGGATATAAAATTTCTTCAATAACAGGGGATAAGCGATGAATTTCATCAATAAATAAAACATCTCCTGCATCTAAATTGGTAAGTAGAGCGGCTAAATCGCCTGCACGTTCTAAGACTGGCCCTGACGTTGATTTTAAATTTCCACCCATTTCTCGAGCAATGATATTTGCTAGTGTGGTTTTTCCTAAACCGGGGGGGCCAAAAATTAGCGTATGGTCTAATGCTTCTTTGCGTTTGCGTGCAGCACCAATAAAGATTTCCATTTGTTCTCGCACGACAGGTTGCCCAATATAATCGGCAAGTGAAGTAGGGCGAATGGCTCGGTCAAATTGGTCTTCTGGTCGTTCATGACTGCTAATAATACGGTCTTGCATTGTTTTTTCTCTTTATTTTAGGATTTTGCCATTGATTTTAATGCCGCACGAATCAGTCCTGCACTATCTAAATGGTCTTCTTTAACGGCATTGATGGCTTTTTGAGCTTCAGCAGGTTTATATCCTAAGGCAATTAATGCAGATTCTGCTTCAGCAATCGGTGAATCAGGCAAAAATTGTAAACGTTGTAAATGCGGTGTAGAAGTTGAGCTGTGTTGTGTTTGCTGTAAATGTTTAAATCGGTCTCTTAATTCAATGATTAAACGTTCAGCAGTTTTTTTGCCTACCCCTGGGACTTTGATTAAGGTATTGATTTGTTCATGTTCAATGGTATGGACTAACATTTCAACACTTAAGGTAGATAAAATCGCTAATGCCATTTTTGCTCCAACGCCATTGACTTTAAGCAATGTGCGAAAGACGATTTTTTCTTGTAAATCTAAAAAGCCGTAGAGTTGTTGAGCATCTTCACGCACCATAAAATGCGTCCATAAGGTAATCTGTTGTCCTTTTTGTAATTGGCAAAAGGTTGATAAAGGCGTGTCCACTTCATAGCCCACACCATTTACTGAAAGGATAATCGTTGGGGCTTCTAAATAAATAATTTCACCTGTTAAACTGCCAATCATCATCTACTCATTATTTCAATCAAAACCACATTATAAAAAAACCCATTGATAAAGTCTATCAATGGGTTTATGTCATTAAAAATAAATTTTAGAACCTGTATTCATAACGTTTTTGCAATGAAAAATGAGAAAAATCGCCAGCTTTTCAAGGAAAAAACGCAAGCTGATAGTTATTCTATCGGCTAAGTTTTTGACGCAGAAAAGCAAGATTTAGCCATTTTTCATGCAAAAGCAAACTTTAGCTTTTTAATGTCAAATAACATTTTACAGCGTAATGTTGTGAATACAGGTTCTAATGATTAGCCAGCTTGGTTCAACAACATACTACGGATATGACCAATCGCTTTTGTTGGGTTTAATCCTTTCGGACAAACTGACACACAGTTCATAATGCCTTTACAGCGGAATAAACTGAATGGGTCATCTAAACGAGCCAAGCGTTCTGCTGTCGCTGTATCACGAGAATCGATGATAAAACGATACGCATTTAATAATGCAGAAGGACCTAAGAACTTATCAGGGTTCCACCAGAATGATGGGCATGAAGTTGAACAGCATGCACATAAAATACATTCATATAAACCATTTAAATGTTCACGGTCTTCTTGAGATTGTAAACGCTCTTTTGGCGGAGCTGGTTGATTGTTGATTAAGAATGGTTGAATCTTGTTATATTGGTCATAGAACTGATTCATATCCACAACTAAATCTTTAATCACTGGCAAACCCGGAAGAGGGCGAATGACAATACGCTCTGGCAAATCATTTAAGTTTTGCAAACATGCTAAACCATTTTTACCATTGATGTTTACACCATCAGAACCACAAATCCCTTCACGGCAAGAACGGCGGAAAGTTAGTGTTTCATCTTGCTTTTTCAAATCGAGTAACGCATCAAGCAACATACGGTGCTTATCGTTTAACTCAAGTTTGAACGTTTGCATATATGGTTTACTATCCTTATCAGGATCGTAACGATAAATTTCAAAAATACGAGTACCACGACTCATCTTTACTCTCCTAATTAGAATGTACGAGGTTTAGGTTCGATTGGCTCAACGCTAAGTGGGCTAAAACGAACTGGCTTATATTCTAAACGGTTATCTTCAGAGAACCATAAAGTATGTTTCATCCATTCATCATCACGGCGACCGTATGAATACTCTGGATGGTCTGCTGGTAATTCATAGTCAAGAACCGTATGAGCACCACGACATTCTTTACGAGCAGCTGCTGAAATCAAGGTTGCTTTTGCTACTTCGTATAAGTTTTCAACTTCTAAGGCTTCAATACGGGCAGTATTAAATACTTTAGATTTATCTTTTAAGTGAATGTTACGAACTCGTGGTTCAAGCGCAAGAATTTCTTTTACACCTTTCTCAAGCAATTCTGCTGTACGGAATACACCTGCGTGATACTGTACGATTTCACGAATTTCATCGGCAACATCTTGAGCATTTTCACCTTCAGTTGATTCATCTAACTTACGGATTCGTGCTAATGTTTTCTCTAAAACATCGTTTGGTAATGGTACAAATTCGTCATCACATTCTTTGGTAACGTACTCAACAATATGTTTACCTGCTGCTTTACCAAATACCACTAAGTCAAGAAGTGAGTTTGTACCTAAACGGTTTGCACCATGTACCGATACGCATGAACATTCACCAATCGCATAGAATCCTTTAACAGGTTTCGTATAGTTACGGTCACCTTCATAAGTATATTCTTTGGTCTTTTTATCATAATGTGCTTTAAGAGGCGTGGTTTCTTTGCCTTCAGGAATACACACTTGACCATGCATATTGGTAGGAATACCGCCCATTTGATAGTGAATGGTTGGTACAACTGGAATTGGCTCTTTTGTACAATCAACGTTAGCAAACTTTTTACCAATTTCAAATACAGATGGTAAACGTTTCATAATCGTTTCTGCACCTAAGTGCGTCATATCTAACAAGATATAATCACCTTTCGGGCCACAACCACGACCTTCTTTAATTTCTTGGTCCATTGAACGAGAAACGAAGTCACGCGGAGCTAAGTCTTTTAAAGTTGGAGCATAGCGTTCCATGAACGGTTCACCGTCTTTGTTACGCAAAATACCACCTTCACCACGGCAACCTTCAGTTAAAAGTACACCTGCACCTGCAACACCTGTTGGGTGGAATTGCCAGAACTCCATATCTTGTAAAGGAATACCTGCACGAGCAGCCATACCTAAACCATCACCTGTATTGATGTAGGCATTGGTTGATGCACGATATACACGACCTGCACCACCTGTTGCAAATAAAGTTGCTTTTGCTTGGAATACTGCAACATTACCTGTTTCTTGGTCAATCGCAGTTACGCCCAAAACATCGCCATCTTCATTACGAATCAAATCAAGTGCAATCCACTCAACATAGAATTGAGTGCCCATTTTCACGTTGCTTTGATATAAAGTATGTAATAAAGCATGACCTGTACGGTCAGCAGCAGCACACGCACGTGGAACCGCTTTCTCACCATAATTTGCAGAGTGACCACCGAATGGACGTTGATAAATCGTACCATCTTCGTTACGGTCAAATGGCATACCTAAATGCTCAAGTTCGTACACAACATACGGTGCTTCACGGCACATAAACTCAATCGCATCTTGGTCGCCCAACCAGTCAGAACCTTTTACCGTGTCATAGAAATGGTAATGCCAGTTATCTTCCTGCATATTACCTAATGATGCACCAATCCCCCCTTGAGCCGCAACGGTATGCGAACGAGTAGGGAATACTTTGGTTAATACGGCAACTTTCAATCCAGCTTGAGCTAATTGATAAGATGCACGCATACCTGAACCACCACCACCGACGATGACTGCGTCAAAGGTTAAGGTTTCAATATTAGAATATTTTTCTTTAATATCAGCCATGTTAATGTCCTATTAATTACCCCAGAAAATCTGGATACCCCAGATTGCATAGGCAAGTACTGCGATGATTACTGCAGAGATTAAAACAAGGCGTAAACCTTTTGCTTTTTCACCCATTTGACGAGTGGTTACATAGTCAGTAAACACTTGCCACATACCAATCCACGCATGCACACACAATGAGATAATTGCCAACAAAGAAAAAATCTTCATTGGTAATGTCATCATAAAGCCTGCCCAAGATTCATAAGTAACTTCGCCAGCACATAAGAACCAGCCGAACATCACCACGGTATAAACCGCTAAAATGACAGCACTCACACGTTGGAAAATCCAATCGCGAGAGCCTGAACCTGTTAAACCAGTAGCACTTTTCATTAGAATACAATCCACACGAAGGCTGCGATGATACCAATCACAGATAAAACTAAAGAAATGGTTGCAGCAGTACGACCACTTTGTAACTCTTCATTACAGCCCATATCGGCAAACAAATGTTTGATTCCCATAATGAAGTGATAAATCAAGCCTGCCACAAACACCCATACAACCAAACGAACAGCGATATTGCTGAAAATTTGTTGCACTTGGGCAAAACCTTCAGGCGAAGACAACGAACGATCCAATAAGCACAAAAGCACTGGAACCAATAAGAAGACGATAACACCTGAAATACGGTGTAAAATTGATGCAATCGCTACAGGAGATTTTAGGTTAACCGCTAAAATTTGGTCTGTAGATAGATTGACAGGTCTGTTGCTTTTCACAGCGGGCATCCTGTAAGTTAAAACTCGCAATCGAGTTTGTTAGAATTAATTCGAAGGAAAGCTGGCATAAGTTTTTGTAGCAAAAACTCTACCTAAAGCAAGTAAACGATTAGAATTATAAAACGATACAAAACAAAACACAAACGCTAAAACCAGACTTTTTTGATTATTTTTTATATAAATAATAATCATTATCAATAATATAGCAAAAAAATATGACAATAAAAAAACAGGATAACCCTAACATGATTATTTTATTAGATTTTTTAAGAAAGATACAAATCAAAAATCGCAAGATTTAATTTTTAAATCATTCGACTAAAGTAGATGAAAAAATTATTGGAAAAACAGATAAGGCACAAACTATTTTGTATTGATTATAAAGGATATAATGAAAAAAAATACCAAACAGTCAAAAAATGAAATTCAGCTGATAATTTGCTCAAAAATAGTGAGAACGACCATTAACATCAAGAAAGTATTTTTAGGGTAACAAATATTTACAATATAATGGCGATAAAATGACTAATTAAGCACAATACCGCATAATTGTGCAAAATATTTTTCATTATAAAAAACAAGTTATTATGAAATATTTTAGATAAGAATAGTTATATTTTTGTACGTTTTTTAACATATTATCCTTTAGTATAATTGACAAAAAAGACAGATTGTTACATCTTATCATCATACTTAAGCAAATCTTTAACTTTACCAAAAGTTAAAAATATCATTTTTTCGACAGGAGAAATTCAATGTCTGAATCTAAAAAAGCCACTCTTGAGCTTAACGGAAACAAAATTGATTTACCAATTTACAGCGGTACATTAGGTCCAGATGTTATTGATGTAAGTAGCGTATTAAAAAATGGTCATTTCACATTTGACCCAGGTTTCATGTCTACTGCATCATGTGAATCTAAAATCACGTTTATCGATGGTGATAAAGGTATTCTTTTACACCGTGGTTACCCAATTGACCAATTAGCAACTCAAGCAAGCTATTTAGAAACTTGCTATTTATTGTTAAATGGTGAATTACCAGATGCAGAACAAAAAGCAAAATTTGAAGATGATATTCGTAACCACACGATGGTTCATGACCAAGTAAGCCGTTTCTATAATGGTTTCCGTCGTGATGCTCACCCAATGGCGATTATGGTTGGGGTCGTTGGTGCGTTATCTGCATTCTATCATAATAATTTAAATATTGAAGATGTAAACCATCGTGAAATTACTGCAAAACGCTTAATTGCTAAAATCCCAACTTTAGCAGCGTGGAGCTATAAGTATACTGTAGGTCAGCCATTTATGTATCCACGTAATGACCTAAGCTATGCTGAAAACTTCTTGTATATGATGTTTGCAACACCTGCAAATCCTGATTATAAAGTAAACCCTGTACTTGCAAAAGCAATGGACAAGATTTTTACTTTACATGCTGACCACGAACAAAACGCATCAACTTCAACTGTTCGTTTAGCTGGTTCTACAGGTGCAAACCCTTATGCGTGTATCTCTGCAGGTATTTCTGCGCTTTGGGGGCCTGCTCATGGTGGTGCAAACGAAGCAGTATTAATTATGCTTGATGAAATCGGTAGCGTAGAAAATGTTGCTGAATTCATGGAAAAAGTAAAACGTAAAGAAGCGAAATTAATGGGCTTTGGTCATCGTGTGTATAAGAACTTTGACCCACGTGCGAAAGTGATGAAACAAACGTGTGATGAAGTGTTAGGTGCATTAGGTATCAATGACCCACAATTACAATTAGCGATGGAGCTTGAGCGTATTGCATTAAGCGACCCATACTTCATTGAGCGTAAATTGTATCCAAACGTTGATTTCTACTCAGGCATTATCTTAAAAGCGATTGGTATCCCAACTGCAATGTTTACAGTAATCTTTGCCTTAGCACGTACTGTAGGTTGGATTAGCCATTGGTTAGAAATGCACTCAGCACCATACAAAATTGGTCGTCCACGTCAATTATATGCAGGCGAAACTCAACGTGACATCCAACGTTAATTCGCACATCTATTCTTGATGTAAAAATGGGTATCATCAGCAGGTGATACCCATTTTAGTTTAAATTGGAATACAGGAAAACTCTTGATTTTTAGTAGAGAACTTTGCACAATAATAAAATAACGTTTATTTTAAGGGGATTCACATGAAAAAATCGATGATGATTTTAATGTGTTCAGCATTATTTGTTGTTAGTGGGCAAAGTTTTGCTGATACATATTATAAATGGGTTGGAAAAGATGGTTCAACGCATTATACCTTAACGCCACCACCAAAAGGAGCAAAGGCGTTAGGTAAGATGGAAACCTATCGTGATTATTCACCGTCTTACACATCAAATCCAACACCAACCAATACAACACCTAGCCAAACGACGCCATCAACATCAACAACAGATGGAAACCCAACTCCAGAAATACCAATGCCTGAACCAGTGGCAGAACCACAAATTCAATATCAACCAGGTAAAGAATATATCCCTTTACCACGATAATGTTTTCATTAGTGAATTGGCTTAAATTGATGCCAATTCACTTGATTCTGTATCATGATGATAAACAAGACTTTGTTTTAATGTATGCAAACGTGGCAATAAATTAAGAATTAAATAGATTTGCTGTAAAACAATTAAAATTAAATCATATTCTGCATCATTTGGATTTAACACTTTACGAATTTGTTGTAACCGTGGAATTAAATCCATATCAATTTGTTCATCTTTTAATAATGCAGATTGAATATTATTAAACGCTTGGTCTAAAAATTCCAATGTTTCACCATGATTTAATTTTTCACGATGTGCCGCTAATGCCCCAATATAACTTAAAAAAGTATGATTTAAACATAAAAACTCAAAGGCAACGCTTTTTTGAGTTGGGTCAAAATGTGGTTCAGTTTCCAACGTTGAAATTAATGATGCCAGTTCAGCATCTCGATTATGGGCTTGACGACGTAAAGCACGATAATCAACATGATTATTTCTTCCATAATGATATTGCTGAATTGCTGACGCTAAATACTGACATTCACTTGATAATGCTTGTTGCACATGATTTGGTAAACGGCGGAATTGCCAATCAGGCCAAATAAAAACCATACCAACCCAAGCAAATAAACAGCCTAATAAAGTATCCATTAAACGTGGAAAAACAGAACTAATACCACTTCCATCTAAATTAAAATTAATCATTGCTAAAATCGTCATAAATGCGGTTGCTTGAGCATATTGCTTACTGCGTAATTCAAAAAATAAAATCCCGCTGATGACTAATAATAATAATTGACCTTCTAATGATGGAATAAAAGATAAAATCGCATAACCCACAGCAATCCCTAAAACCGTACCTAATATACGCAAGGTTAAACGACGTTTTGTGGCGTTAAAATTAGGTTGTAGTACAAATAGACTGGTGAGCAAAATCCAATATCCATGGTCAATATGAGTTAATTGCACAAAAATATAAGCAAAAAACATCACAATCGATAATCGAATGGCATGACGAAATAATACCGATTCAGGGGTTAAATTCTGTTTAATTCGCATTAAAATATCTTGCCAGCCTTTTAAATCATCATCGACTAATAAATTATCTTTAATATTATTTTTATCAGGTTTGATTTGTAGATTTTGTTCTGTTTCTAAATTGGCAAATTGAGCATCAATCGCTTTTAAATTTTGAAATAATGCAAAAAGTGCATTAATAATCACAGGGTCATATTGATTACTTTGTTTGGCTTTTTCTAATGATGTGCGTAAATTTTGAAACGCATTTTTAAAGCGTGGAGAATGTTGATATTTTTCATGTAAGGCAATACTTTGGCTTAAATCTTTACACGCCTTTCCTTGCATTGCTAAAATACGTTGGAAACGAAATAAAATATCACTATGTTGAAATAATTTTGCTAAACGTTGATAATCAATATGTGCAGAATCTGCACGCTCATGAATATCTTGAGCAACAAAATAATAATGTAAACTACGGCGAGTGTCTTTTTGTCCACGGTCGCCTTTTAAACGGGTTAATAATGCGGTTCGCATTTCATTAAATAAGGCAACAAGTTTACCATTTTCTAAGGATAAATCTATTAAACTTTGGCGATAACTTTTATCTGTCATATCAATATCTAATAAATTTGATTTACTAAATAAAAAATTACCTAATTCTGAATAAGTAGAAGAGAGTTTTTGTTGTGCTTCCCGCACAGGAAATAATAAAAAAGCAAGTGTGGATAAAAAACCATACCACATTGCACCAATCACTAATAAGGTTGGCTGTAAATACCATTGTGGGAATAAATCATGCCCTAACATACTATATACTGAAACCAGTAAACAACCGTATGAAATTGTGGCATAACGTCTGCCCAATGAGCCTAATAAAATAAAAACAGCACAGGAAACAATTAATCCGATTGCAAAAATAATCGGATAAGGAAATAATAAACGAATCGAAACCGCTGTAATAAAAAATCCAATATAGGTATAAACCAAATTTAATAACCGAACTGAAAATCGGTCATCAATATCACTTAAACCCGCTGCCACAACACCTAAAACAAGGGGAATTGTATAGACTTGTTGTCCTATTAAATAAGGAACATAAGCAACCCCCGCAAATGCAATAAACATACGGACATTATATAAAAATGTACTGTGCGTACCTAATTTACGCAATGATTTAAGCCATGAATTCATGGTTTACCTTATTCTCAAATAATCCATTAAAAAACCTTGCAAATATCATTATACTTGCAAGGAATAATCAATAATGATAAATGGTATTGATTAATCTAAAAAGACCGCAAAATTTTCAACTGGTTCTCGTGGTGTGATAAAGGTATTGACAATATTATCAGGGTCAGCATAACCTAATGCAATCGCACAAATTAACTCTTCATCATCGCCTGCACCTAAAACTTCTCGTACAATCGGGTGATAATGATTCCATGCAGCTTGTGGGCAAGTATCTAAACCACGGGCTTTGGCTGCAACCATTACATTTTGCATCATCATAGCAATGTCCATTTTTGCTCCAATGCCCATCGCTTTACTGACTGTAAAAAATAAACCGACAGGTGCATCAAACAAAACAAAATTACGGTCTTGTTGAGCCGACATTTTTTCTTTATCGCCTTTTTGAATATTTAGTAAGCCGTATAATCCCCAACCATTGGCACGACGGCGGTCAATAAAAGGCGATACCCACGTTTCAGGGTAGTAAGCAAAGGTTTCTTTACATTGTTCTGCTAATTCTGGGTTGGTTTTGATTTCTTCTTTTGCTTGAAATACTTTGTCAATTAAGGTTTGACGTTTTTGACCTGTAACCACATAGACTTTCCAAGGTTGAGTATTGGTACCTGATGGAGCACGACTAGCAACAGCTAAAATCTCTTTAATGATGTCTTGTTCAACAGGCGTATTTAAAAATGCACGGACGGAATGACGACTGGTAATTGTTTCATCAACAATACGCACGTGTTCTGGGTTAATGCTCATAATTTACACTCTACAACGAATTAAAAATAGTTGTATTTTATAATGTTTCGATAAAAAAAGGGAAACAAAAGCAAAAAAATGCGTAAAAAAGTCTAAAAAATTAAAAAAATATATTTACAAATTGAAAACACATCATATAGAATCTCCCAACGGATGTTGTATTTATCTCTATTAGGTAGGAGTTTTGTATGAAATTTTTAACATCTAAGAAAAATAAGTTAATGAAAAGTGGTTTAGCCCTTGCATTATTAGGTTTTTTTGGAATTACTCATGCAGTTACACCAGAACAAGAAGTTCAACAATTACGTGCAGAAGTCAATGCACTTAAGTCAATGGTGGAAGCCCAAAATACACAAAAAGCACCTAAACCAATGTTAGCAAAAACGGATAAAAAAGGGTTTAGTTTTGAAACTAAGAATGGTACAGAAGTTGCATTCTATGGTTTTGTACACGCAGATGCAGTGTATAAACTAAAAGGGACTGATGGTAGCGTATTTAACGATGTAGTAAACGCAACTTCAGGAAATGATAACCATAGCTTAGAAACAACATTAGCAACTTCACGTTTTGGTTTTGATTTTAAAACACCAGCAATTGAAGGACATAAAGTAGGCGGTAAATTAGAAGCTGATTTTGTAGGTAGTGGTTATAATGGTAATGGATTGCGTATTCGTCATGCCTTTTTGACGTATGATAATTGGTTAATTGGTCAAACATGGTCCACTTATAATGACTTGAATTTATTGCCAAATATCATTGATTTTAACTTAATCGCAGGTCAAGGCGGTCGCCGTTTACCAATGATTCGCTATGAAACAAATGTTGCACCAGCAACAAAAGTTGCAGTAGCGTTGGAAAAAAGCAACAACTCTGACCGTTCACCAAACTTAGTGGGTCGTGTACAACAAAAATTTGCAGGAGATAAAGGTTTAGTATCTGCTCGTGCATTTGTAGGTGAATATCATCGTGGTTCAGGTGATAATGATATTGCATGGGGAACTGGTTTAGGTGCATCTTATACTGTAAATGATAAATTACGTTTAATGGGCGACTATAACCACATTAAAGGCAATAACCATTACATCTTCCAAATTGATACTCCACTTGCATCGACAGCAACCAATGGTGATATTACACTTAACGAAGTAGATACACTTTCTTTAGGTGCAAACTATAAACTTACACCTAAAGTAGAAGGTGCAGTTGGTGCGGGTTATATTCGTGCAAAAGATAATGGTGTCGCTACATTAAACAAAACAGTAAAACAAGGTTTTGCAAATATTGTATATAAACCAGTACCAATGATTGGTCTTGGTTTAGA
>JBHACK010000219.1:0-5567 GCA_041854545.1 Acinetobacter sp.
AAAGCATCGCACAAACAACTCAAGCACAAAACATTCGCCAAGAATATGTATCAGCGATTGAATTGTTAAAACAAGCTCATCACGAAATGCAACAAGCAACCACGCCACAACGCATTCAAGCGGTCAAAGCCAAAGTGGCGAAAGCAGATGCAATGGTATTAAATGCCAATGAACGCCTAGACCAATTTGCCAGCAAAGAAGGTTTAAGTTTAAAAGAATGTTTAATCTTGGCAGAGTGTAAATAATTGGAGAATGTATGACAAAAGCAATTTTAGGTGGTGGCTGTTTTTGGTGTACCGAAGCGGTATTTTTACAGGTGAATGGGGTGCAATCCGTGGTCAGTGGTTATGCAGGCGGTTTGGCAGAAACAGCCCATTATCAAGCGGTATGTACAGGAACAACCGACCATGCAGAAGTGATTCAAATTGAGTTTGATGAACGTGTGATTGATTTTGCTCGTTTATTGGACATTTTCTTTGTGATTCATGACCCAACAACCTTAAATCGACAAGGCAATGATGTTGGGTCGCAATATCGTTCAGTGATTTTTTATGTTGATGAACAACAAAAAATGGTTGCGGAACAAAAAATAAAGGAATTAAAAAATCTAGGCATTGCGGTCGTAACTGAACTTAGTCCAGCACCTACTTTTTATCCTGCTGAATCGTATCACCAAAATTTTTACGCTCGCAACCCAACACAAGGCTATTGTAATGCCGTGATTCCGCCAAAGTTAGCCAAATTACGCCATTATTTTTTAGATGATGTAGCAGGTTGAGTTGGAGCAAGTAAGATGGCATCATCAACATGATAGCCTGTTTCAAAATCAATGCCTAAATAACGCACAATAGCGACTTGGTACGGTTGTTGTGGCACGGCGTAAACATGGCGAATATGCAAATCTTTTTTATAACTTGTGGCGGTTTGTGCGATGCTTTGCAGTTTAGCTTGTGGGCTGTGTAGTGTATAACGGTATTGATATTGTGGGATTTTATCCTTTTTAGCAAGTGGTTTGCTATCATCATAGCGGTCGTACCACGCCACAATTTGTTTACTGGTTAAACGATTAATTTTTAATTGTATGCTGTTCGGTTTTAGTGGGGTTAAAGGCGTTAAACGTTGTTGAATCGTGTCAAGTTGTTGTTTAAATTGTGTATAGCCTTTATCTTCAATGCCGATGTATTCAATTTTTTGCGTTTTTGGTTGGCGATATAAGGATTTAACTTCAACGAGTTTTTGTGGATTTTTCGCTTTTAAATCAAAATAATATAATTGTGGCACACGTCCACGCCCATCTTCATAATCTCTAAGCACATAGATTTTTTGCTCTTTGGGTTCATAGCCCATCACAGAAAGGGTTTCGCCCCCGCCAACGGTTGCCCAAAGTGTTGTTGCCATGCTACATAGTGCGATAAAGATGAGATATTTCATACGATAATTCCTATAGTCGGTGATTGTAAAATCATAGCCAAAAAACAACGTTGTTTGTTAGAACCTGTTCATGATTAATTTTTTTAGGCAAAAATGAGCTAAATCGCCAGCTTTTCAAGGAAAAAATGCAGGTTGATAGTCATTCTATCAAGCAAGTTTTTGACGCAGAAAAGCAAGATTTAGCCATTTTATACATATTTGCGGCATATCCACCACTTATGCTACCGACTAACCCTATATAAAATACTGACCAATCGCATACGCTCCAGCTGGTGATAAATTAGTCTGTTTTACTTGGATTTGATTTATCATCTTCATCGTCCAATAAATCATCTGTAAAAATCGGTTCTTTATTTAGCCATCTTTTTAATACTTTTTTATGATATAAAAAGCGATAAACTATGATATTGTAAGAACCTAGTAAGATAAAAAGCAAACAAGGATACAAAAAAAATTTAGTTATCTCTTTTAAATTTAAAAATGCAACTAATATAGCTAAAACAAACATAATAAAACTAATACTAAAATAACTCATAGCTTTATTCAAATATTTGTTCATAAAATACCTCTTATTTACAATTTTTATCCACTTTTTGGCAAAAAAGCAATAATTTTTAATGAACTATTCTACAAAAATACCAAGCATAATTAATTGTGAACAGGTTCTATTACAAAATTGTATCAATATTTTCAATTCGCTGTAATTTTACTTGAGTTCAGGTAAAATATTACGTTCTCTTTTTCTGCGGAAAACGATTTTGATTATACGGCGTTATTTGGTTCAACAAGTGGTCAGCACCAGTTTGGTGGTGATTAGCTTGCTAACCCTTGTGATAATGGGTGGTCGCTTAATCAAATATTTTGGTGTGGCGGCTCAAGGTCGTTTAGATGCCAGTATTTTATTTAGTATCATTGGTTATCGTTTACCTGAATTTCTTACTTTGATTTTGCCTTTAGGCTTTTTTATTGGTCTAATGTTGGTGTTTGGTCGCCTATATGTTGAACATGAAATGGCGGTGTTTAATGCCAGCGGAATTAGTCGTGGGCGGTTGGCTCGCTTGCTCGTGCCAATGACCTTGGTATTTTTTATCATTCAAACAGGGTTGATGGTGTGGGGCTCGGCATGGGGCTTACGTCAGTTTGATTATTTAATTACCAATCAGGCGGTTCGTTCAGGTTTTGATTTGGTACGTCCAAAAGAATTTGTATCGAGTGGGGCATATACTATTTATGCAGGGTCATTGTCCGATGACCGTAAAAATTTACAAGATATTTTCTTTTATCAACGTGCGGAACGTCCAGACCGTCCCGATGTGATGATTTTGGCGAAAGAAGCGACACGAGTGGAATTAACCGATGATACCGCCAGCGTGGTCGATTTAACGCAAGGTCGCCGTTATGAAATTTATCCTGATAAAGTGCAATATACGCAAGCAGAATTTGAGCATTATCGGTTACGTTTAGAAAATAAAACGCAGGAAGTGGAAAGTAGTGAAGTGGAAGGATTTACTTTACAGCAATTATGGCAAAAACGTCATGAACCTGTGGTAAAGAGTGAGCTTGGTTGGCGTATCTTTGCTCCCTTTGTGATTTGGGTGGCGTTAATGTTGGCGGTGGCATTGTCTGAAGTCAATCCACGTCAAGGGCGATATTATAAATTATTTCCTGCTATTTTGTTGTTTGCGAGTTTGGTCGTGGCAATGATGGCGATTAAAACTCGAATTAGTAAAGACCAATTAGGGATTTGGGCGTATCCTGTTGTTTTAGCGTTATATTCGGGTATGGCATGGTTTTTTTCTCGTCCTAAAAAATTATCAGCAAAATTGCGTTCGTCTTCATCATCTTCGTGAGTATTTCCATGTTAGCTCGAAAAATTGTCGCAAAACACGTTATTTCTACCACTTTCTTGGCAATGTTGGGGGCGACATTATTATTATCAGGCTTACAAATTTTATTTACCTATTTAGATGAATTGGGCGATATTAAAGAGCAATATACCGCATGGAAAGCCTTGCAATATGTGTTATGGGGAGCACCACGTTATTTAAATGAAATTTTGCCAATTTCTGCGTTAATTGGAGCAGTTGTGGGCTTAGGGACGATGGCATCGAACAGTGAATTGGTGGTGATGCGAGCAGCGGGCATTAGTTTGTGGCGAATTGTGGCATGGGTGATGCGACCTGCGGTGGTGTTGGTGTTATTTTCTTTTGTGCTAAGTGAATGGGTGATTCCTTATAGCAATGAACAAGCGAAAATCGTCAAAAATCATCAATATACAGCAACCTTAGGTGAAGTGAAAGGCTATTGGACACGAGAAGGGCAAAAGTTTGTTTATATTGACTATGCCAATGCTAAAGGTGAATTACGTCATATTCAACAATTCCAACTCAATGAAAATTATCATTTACAATCATGGTTAAAAGCTGAGCAAGGTCAATTTATTCAAGATGGTCAATGGCAATTAACAAATGGTGGACAAACACGGATTTTTGAAGATGCTCATGCAGAACGGACAACATTTGCACAAATGTCATTAGATTTAGCCTTACAACCGAAATACGTTCATATGGTAACAGTCGATGCGGAAGATTTATCGCCAAGTCAATTATTAACCTTAATGCAATATATGCACCAATTTGGGCAAGTGCCAAAACCGTATCAACTGGCATTTTGGCAAATGATTGTTTCACCATTTGCCTTGATGGCGTTAGTGTTGATTGCGTGTTCGTTTATTTTTGGGCCTTTACGTCAGCAGTCGATGGGCTTTCGTTTAGTGATTGCATTGTTTACGGGATTAGGCTTTTTTTATATTCAAGATTTCTTAGGTTATGCCAGTTTGGTGTATAATCCATCACCGTTTTGGTTTGTATGCTTGCCAATTATGTTGATGTTTGGTATAGGTTTTTATCTGTTACACCGTGCAAGATAATGGCAGGATAAAACAGTTAATCCGAAACAAACATACTGGTTTTTAAGACAGGGAGAAATTGTCAGTATGCCCTAGACAACCGCTACAAATCGTTTTAATATGATGGTTTGTCCTTGAATCAAAATTTATCTAAGCTATGTCGATAATACGTCGTTATTTAGACCCGATACGTTCCCGATGGTATGCTCAACGTTCCATTCGTCAAACTGAAATTCAACAAACGGATTTAACGATATATTTACGTTTAGATGATGTTTACAGCTATTTAGCGGTACAAATTTTAGATGATTTAGATGATATTTTAGTGGATAAAATTAAGCCATTACACATCTTAATTGGTAAAAATAAAGCCGTACCGCCAAATGGCATGACACAAGACGATTGGCAAAATTATTGTCTCAATGATGCAAAAATTTTAGCCATGCAACATGGTTTTTCCTATGATGATGTGCCAGAAATGCCATCGCCACAGGCGATTGAACAAGCCTATCAAATTTTAGAGCGTAGCACATTAACAGGACGAGATTTTTTATATTTATTAGAAGATATTTTTCATATGTTATGGCAACAACAATATGGAAAATTAAATACCTTATATTTATTATCAGAACAACAGCCCTTAAATCAACAGCCAGCGTTTCAATATACACAACACCCGATTTTAACGGCACATTTTAAATTTGCCCATCGAGAATATCATGCGGTTGATGGGTTATTACGTTTAACACGGCGTTTACAACAATTAAAATTATTAACTACCGCTCCGATTTTTTTAATTAATCATATTGAATGGCGAGAACATTTAATTCAAGGGGTAGAAGAAATTGCCGATATTCAAGCGTTACAACCTGAATTAGATTTATATATTGCCTTAGAAGACCCAATGACATGGTTAATTTTAGCCTATTTAAAAACACAATTATTGGATTATTATAATATCCAATTACGCTTATATCCAATCGAATATCAAGCCAAAGATAATTTTGATTGGAGCGTATTATATCGATTAACACGCCGTGCAGGCGTTGAATTTAGCCCATTTTGCCGACCAACCGCAACGGCAAGCATACAAATGGCAAAATTATTTTATAGTGTTGATGAAGAAAAACAAAATCAAGCCATGTACAGCATTTTACAAGCGGTTTGGACACAAGGCAAAGATTTTTCATATCTACCACATTATAATGCCATGTATGAGCAATTAAAT
>JBHACK010000220.1:0-4534 GCA_041854545.1 Acinetobacter sp.
ATTTGGATTGGTGTTATTTTGGAGTATATTTCTAATTATAATCTTGATAAAAGCTCTATTAATGATTTAATAAATAAAAGCAAAATAAGTGAAAATGAGATTCAAAGAAAGATAGAAAGAGATAGAATTTTAGCTGAATATCATAGTTTTATATTAAAAGATAATTTTATAAACAGGTTTTGTGATATTGCTGTTAAAAGTATTGGTAAAGAGAGTTTTAATAATCTTAATTTTTATTATCATATTATTAATGGGTATGATAGTAAATTGGCAGACTTATTTAAAGAATCTGTAGAAAGCCATATTGTAAAACAAATTGATGAACATAAAGGTAATATATTGGAAAGTGATTTTTACCCTTTTTCAAGGAGTGATGATGATGTGTTTTATCACTTTATCAATCAAAGCATAAGAAACTATAAACCTAATATTAATAATGTATCAATCGAAGATTTTTGGGGTATTATTAATGAAATAATAAATGGTGCTACACCTAAAGACTGGCAAAAAGAGGTTTTAGAGAAGCTAGATAAAGAGTCTTTGAAAATTATTTTATGGGATAAAGTTAGTGATGCTAGATTTGAGAGAAAAAGATTTATTAAATCTATAGTTTTATCCCAGTTTTTTTCTGATGAAAAAAGAAAAGAAATTTGTGCATGGATTATTGACTTATTGCAAGAAAAAATACAAGAAAATCATGAAAATAGAGTACCTATAGAAATGTGGTTGAGAGATACTAAAAAATTGACAGAGTTTAAATAAAATGCTGACACTTTCTTTTTTACGCCACGGAGAAACCGAACTTTTAACGCAAGGTTTGGTTTTGCGTGGACAGCTTGATGACCCGCTCACGGATAAAGGCAAACAGCAAATGCACACTGCCTTTGACCAAACCTATCAAGCGAGTCAAACGACCACATGGCAAGCGATTATTTCATCTCCCCTTTCTCGCTGTGCAGAAATTTCACAACAAAAATCTGTACAATACAAGCTACCGTTATTATTGTTAGATGAGTTAGGCGAACTGAATTTTGGAGATTGGGAAGGAAAATTTACCGCAGAATTATTTGAACAATTTCCCAATGAATTAGCGACATGGTGGCAAAGCCCAACCCAATTTACACCGCCCAATGGTGAAAGCATAGACGCTTTTGCCAAACGTATTGATACCGCATTAATAAAAATTGAACAATTTGCCAAAGCAAATCAATATGACAAACTGTGCATTATTTCGCATGGTGGGGTGATTAAATATCTATATTGCAAAGCTAAAATGTTGTCATTAGATGAGATTTTAAAACAACCCGCAGAATTAGGTGAATTTCACCATTTTATTTTAAATAATGGTCAATTATTAACCCATGATTTATCATAAAATCATCATTCCTTTTTTAATCGCCGTGCAATTTATGACTACGATTCCGATTAAACTACCATATCTACCTAGTCAAGAGCAAAACGCCTTATCCATGCTATTTTACCCTATCATTGGTTTGATGATTGGTGGAATATTATGGCTGATGGCAACTTTTATCCATTTACCTATCATGCTCTTATCTTGTTTAATCATGGTGGTGTGGGTTGGTTTAACAGGGGGATTACACCTAGACGGTTTAGCAGACACCGTAGATGCGTGGGTCGGTGGTTTTGGTGATAGAGAACGCACATTGACCATTATGAAAGACCCTAACACAGGGGCAATGGGCGTGATTGCCATTGTGCTGTGTTTAGCACTCAAATGGGCAAGTATTTACAGCCTATTAGACTTAAATTTTAGCTTAGCCTTACTTTTTATTCCTATGCTTGGACGATTAAGCGTTTTATTACTTTTTGCCACAACACCATACATTCGACAAAATGGCTTAGGTTCAGCATTGCGAGAAATGAATAAAATCCCCATGATTTTCATCATATTACTTAGCAGTACGCTTTTACTCAATCTTTCTTGGGTAATCGCAATCACATCTTTTATCATATTCTTAATCACAACCTTTTATTTACGCTCTTGTATGCTCAAACGCATACAAGGAATGACAGGAGATACATTAGGAGCAAGCATTGAACTTGTAGAAACTGCACAACTTTTAACCATTATTAGCATAATTTATTCAACTACAACTCGTTAAAGTTTCAATCCGAGAATGCCCCATTGGTGCTAATACAATTTTACGGTGCAAACTTTCTTTAATTAAAGAACAATAAGTAAACGAGCCTTGCGACCCTTGTGGTAAGCCATTTTCCTGCTTAAACATAATATAATTGGCATGCCTTGCCCCTAAACGAGATAATTTTGCATACTTTATATTTAAATCATAATGCAACAATAACTCTTCAAACCCATCTTTTTGCCGATTTTGATTACTATCCACAAACATCAAAATACTTTTTTCCCACAACAACTGATTGGTACATTTGACTTGGTCAATACTTGGACACAAAACGACATCTTGACGCCGTGAAAATGCTTCAATTTTTGCAGAACGAATCATCGAAGGAATGACAATGGATACCGTTCGCAACTCTTCTTTGGCACGCCATAACTGAAATGCAGGTAAGGCAATACTGGCTAAAATTGCAACAATAGCAACAACAACCATCAATTCTACAAGCGTAAACCCTTGATGATGACAAGATTGGGAGAAAGACATAAAAAAACACCCATATAATAAAAAGATTATTATAAAATAAGTAAAAAAGAAAAAGCATTGATAAAAAACATCAAAATAAATGCTAGTCAAACACACAAAAACAGGGTAAAATAAAAGCTATTATTAATGTCAAGGATAAAATTACTAAACTGCAATTGAAATTGTAAGAAATTTTATCTAATATGGACATTGATTAAATTATCAAGCACTTAGAGGCAACTTTAAAGGCTGAGTGTTTCGATGATATTTTTTAATGTAAGCTAAAATGTTGCGAATAGTAAGCAAACTGCCTATACTATACTAAACACCCTATGGGAATAGCTTAAACAATAATCTTTATCTTTGGAGAAAATCCATGAAATTAAGCCGTATTGCACTAGCGATGCTTGTTTCTGCACCAATCGTTGCAGCAAACGCAGGTGTCACTGTTACACCTTTAATGCTTGGTTACACCATGTATGAAACAGACCACAACAACCGTACTGCAACAGAAAACCATCTAATGAATTCTACAAATGAATTAAAAGAAGATGTATTTACTGGTGCTGCATTAGGTGTAGAATTAACTCCAGCAGTAGGTTTTGAAGTTGAATACAGCCAAATCAAAGGCGACATCGAAACAACAGGAACAACTGCAACAACAGCAGGCGACTATACTGGACGCAACATTGCAGGTAATTTCTATGTAACGTCTGATGCGATTACAAAAAATTATGACAGCAAAATTAAACCATATGTATTATTAGGTGGTGGTCACTACAAATACAAATCAGATACAGCTGGTTTAATTAATGGAAATACAGGTAATGTAGCTGAAGAAGGTACATTAGGTAATGCAGGTTTAGGTGCGTTCTGGCGTTTAAATGATGCGTTATCACTTCGTACAGAAGCACGCGGTACATATCACTTTGATGAAAAATTCTGGAGCTATACAGCACTTGCAGGCTTAAACGTTGTTTTAGGTGGACACTTAAAACCAGCTGCACCAGTTGAAACAGTTGTGGAGCCAGAGCCACAACCAGTTGCTCCACCACCTGTAGTCACTCCACCACCAGTTGTTGTAGAAAAACCACAACCACGTGAATTAACAGAAGAGCTTAATGTTGAATTACGCGTATTCTTCGATACGAACAAATCAAACATCAAGCCACAATTCAAGCCAGAAATTGCAAAAGTAGCAGAAGCATTAAACGAATTCCCGAATGCAACTGCACGTATCGAAGGTCATACAGACAACACTGGTCCACGTAAGTTGAACGAACGCTTATCTTTAGCACGTGCAAACTCAGTTAAATCAGCACTTGTAAATGAACACAACATCAATCCTAACCGTTTATCAACACAAGGATTTGCATGGGATCAACCAATTGCTGACAACAAGACTAAAGAAGGTCGTGCTATGAACCGTCGTGTATTTGCAACAATCACAGGTTCACGAAAAGTTCTTGTACAACCATAATTCAATACGATAAAACGTAGCGAATAAAAAAGCCATCTTGGTCACAGCTAAGATGGCTTTTACTATAGTTGCAATACTATAAAACATGAAAAAGAACAAAAAATACGCTGTCGATAAAAAAATAAAAAATAATGCTTGACGATAGAAAATAAATCTCTATAATACACACTCATTGAATGACTTGATGTTGAAGAGATATCAAGAAACTCACTAAAAAATGAAGAAGAACAACTTGTGTGGATTTTCACTATTTCGAAAGAATAGCAATCTAAACTAATAGTTTTATTATATTTAAGATTATAATAGTTTATATTGAGCTGATTTAATCGAAAGGTAGAAAATTACCCAAGATTCATAGCGATATAAGATGTTGATTTATTAATTTTAATGTTGATAAATGAACAAGCTAGTAGTTTTAGAGAGCGAG
>JBHACK010000221.1:0-15563 GCA_041854545.1 Acinetobacter sp.
ATCAAAGACTTTCTTAACCAAGATTTTTATACAAAGCAAGAAATTAGAGAATTAAACAAACTATTAAAAACAATTGATGAAATTTATTCTCTTTTTATCTCTTTACAAGATAATAATAAAAAAGATATTACATTAATTGAATAAGTTATAAAGTAAAACAATCCACCATATAATTAAAATTTTATTCAGGAACGTATTAACATTATATTAATACGTTCTTTTTATAGATTATCCAATCCGACGTTTTAAGCCTGTCATTTGTAAAATACGTGTTGAGATTTCTTCAATCGACATTTCAGACACATTTAAATAAGGAATGCCTTCCGAAATATAAATCCCTTCAATCGCTCGTAATTCCATTTGGCATTGATTAAAACTTGCATAACGGCTTTGCCCCATACGTTCTGTACGAATAGCGACTAACCGTTCAGCATCAATCATTAATCCAAATAATTTATGACGATGATTTTTTAGAACGCTTGGTAAACGATTATCGTCCAAATCTTCTTCGGTTAATGGGTAGTTTGCAACACGGATTCCAAATTGTAAAGAAAGATAGATTGATGTTGGCGTTTTACCTGAGCGAGAAACTCCAATTAAAATCAAATCGGCTTTATCATAATGACGTGTTCTTGCTCCATCATCATTATCTAACGCAAAATGTACTGCATCAATACGTGCTTGATAGGTTTCACTATTGGTTACAGCGTGTGTTTGTCCAACCAACGTGGTCGATGGAATGCCTAATTCTTGTTCCATCTTACTGATTAAACCTTCAAAAACATCTAAATTTACTGCATTTGCAGTATTAATAATTTCTCGAATGTTTGGATTGACTAAGGTATCAAACACCAATGGCAAACAACCTGCTTGTTCTGCATGATGGTTAATTTCTTCCACGGTTTTTAATGCAATTTCTTCGGTCATCACATATGGAATAATATGTACATCAAACTCGACATTAGGAAATTGAGCCAAAAGTGAACGTCCAAGCGTTTCAGCGGTAATGGCTGTACCATCTGAAATAAAAAACACGGTTCGAGAAAAAAGTTTAGGGGAAGTCATATTGATGCTCCAAAGGTATCAAATCTAGCCACTATATTACCGAAAAAAATCATTTTTTGACAAAATAGTATCTATTTATTTTATAAATACAGTTTTTATATAGAAAAAATAATAACTTATTAGGTTAAAAAATAATGTAACAAATTAGAAAAGTACGCATGACTATACTATAATGCGAAGTGCAATTTAGGTGTAAACCACATCTAACCCAAATATAGACATGATACAGTACCCCTGTTTCATTTTTTCATTGTTAAAATCTAGGGTATCGTACCATTACACATCAAGATACTCTAGCCCCTGACCATTGGGAGAACTCTCTTGAACGCACGCGTTATTAACTTAAATCAATTAGGGAAACACGACGTTGAACTCGTGGGCGGAAAAAATGCTTCATTAGGTGAAATGATTAGTCATCTTGCCAATGCAGGTGTTTCTGTACCGGGTGGCTTTGCCACAACTGCTGAAGCATACCGTGAATTTCTACAACAAAGTGGTTTAAATGACCGTATTAAAGCAGAATTAGAACAATTAAATGTTGATGATATTCATGCTCTCACTGAAACAGGTGCAAAAATTCGTCAATGGATTGTTGATACGCCATTGACTGCAGAATTAGAACAAGAAATTCGTCAAGAGTTTGAAAAAATTTCTAATGGAAATCCAAATATTGCGGTTGCAGTCCGTTCATCAGCAACTGCAGAAGACTTGCCTGATGCCTCTTTTGCAGGACAACAAGAAACCTTCTTAAACATTCGTGGCATTGATAATATTTTAATCGCCATTAAAGAAGTATTTGCATCATTATTTAATGACCGTGCGATTGCTTACCGTGTACATCAAGGCTTTGACCATAGCTTAGTTGCATTATCAGCAGGCGTTCAATATATGGTACGCTCTGAAACAGGTTCTTCAGGTGTCATGTTTACTTTAGATACAGAATCTGGTTTCCGTGATGTTGTCTTTATTACGGCATCTTATGGTTTAGGGGAAATGGTGGTACAAGGTGCTGTCAATCCAGACGAATTTTATTTATCGAAAAAATTATTAAATGCAGATAAACCAGCAATTTTACGCCGTAACTTAGGGTCTAAACATCAAAAAATGATTTATACTCAAGATGCAAGTGCAGGTAAATCTGTTGCGATTGTTGATGTAGATAAACAAGACCGCCAACAATTTGCATTATCTGACCAAGAATTACACGACTTAGCTAAACAAGCCCTAATTATTGAGCAACACTATGGTATGCCAATGGACATTGAATGGGCAAAAGATGGCGATGATGGCAAATTGTACATTGTACAAGCACGCCCAGAAACCGTAAAAAGCCGTCAAAATGTTGGTTCAATGGAACGCTACTTACTGAAACAACAAGGTACAGTATTAGTTGAAGGACGCTCAATCGGACAACGCATTGGTTCAGGAAAAGTTCGCATTGTTACATCTGTACAAGAAATGGACAAAGTTCAAGAAGGCGATGTCTTAGTTTCTGATATGACTGACCCAGATTGGGAACCAGTAATGAAACGTGCAGCAGCCATTATTACCAACCGTGGCGGACGTACTTGCCATGCGGCAATCATTGCACGAGAGCTTGGTGTTCCTGCGATTGTCGGTACAGGCAATGCAACAGAAATTTTGGTTGATGGACAAGATGTAACCGTATCATGTGCAGAAGGCGATACAGGCTTTGTTTATGAAGGATGCTTAGACTTTGAAATTCAAAGCAATTCGATTGAATCAATGCCTCCACTTCCATTTAAAATTATGATGAATGTGGGGAACCCTGACCGTGCATTTGACTTTGCTCAAATTCCAAACGAAGGCGTTGGCTTAGCACGTTTAGAATTTATCATCAACCGTATGATTGGCGTACATCCAAAAGCCTTAATTAATATCGACAGCTTACCACGAGAAACTCGTGCAGCAGTATTAATGCGTACATCAGGTTATGCAACACCAATCGATTTCTATGTCGAAAAATTAGTTGAAGGCATTTCAACCTTAGCGGCTGCATTCGCAGATAAACCTGTTATCGTGCGTATGTCCGACTTTAAATCAAACGAATATGCAAACTTAATCGGCGGAAAACTTTACGAGCCTGAAGAAGAAAACCCAATGCTCGGATTCCGTGGAGCAAGCCGTTATGTATCGGACAACTTCCGTGACTGCTTTGAGTTAGAATGCCGTGCATTGAAAAAAGTGCGTGATGAAATGGGCTTAACCAATGTACAAATCATGATTCCATTTGTGCGTACAGTTAATGAAGCTAAACGAGTCATTGAATTACTTGCTCAAAACGGCTTAAAACGTGGCGAAAATGGTTTAAAAATCATCATGATGTGCGAATTACCAACCAATGCTCTATTGGCTGAACAATTCCTAGAACATTTTGATGGATTCTCAATCGGTTCAAATGACTTAACACAATTAACCTTAGGTTTAGACCGAGATTCAGGCATTGTCTCACACTTGTTTGATGAACGTGATTTAGCCGTAAAAGCCTTATTATCAATGGCAATTCATGCGTGCCGTAAAGCAGGAAAATATGTGGGTATTTGTGGTCAAGGGCCTTCAGACCACCCAGACCTTGCGAAATGGTTAATGGAACAAAATATCGAATCTGTGTCTCTCAACCCTGACTCTGTACTCGATACATGGTTCTTCTTAGCAAGCGAAAAACCGACCGCTTAATCACGCTAACATTAGGTACATATATTCTATCTTGTACCTAATGAAAAAGGCTTAGTATCAAAACTAAGCCTTTTTTGTTTTTACTGAAAATTATGCAAAAACAGCTTTTAACACCTCTTTATAATAAGAAAAAGCATCATCAGAGCCTTGTAGTGCCTGTTGCTTTTCTTCATCACTTAGCTCTAAACCGTCAAGCAACGCTTTAAAGGCACGCCAATGTGCCATACGACCATCAGGATGAGCCGCTAAATGACTTGCCCCATGCGACTCATCAAGCTCAATTTTTCCTGCCTCTTTATACAAAATTGCAGCACCAATATTTGAGCCTTCCGCACAGTACAACCAACCAATACGCTTTGCCCCAGAAATCTCAGGACGTGCGACCTGAATGGTTGCAGGTTGTACCTTTAATGCTTGCATATCTTGCTGAACGCTATCTGCTCGTGCTAACTCACTTAGCCCTGCTAATTGAGCATTTAGTTCAACATCTTCATACAAAGGACGCAGAGTTTCATGAAACTCATGTTGCGTTTGTAAAAATTTTGCATAATTCTCAACAGATGCAAACGGTTGATTTGACATCACTGCCTCATCAACGCTGTCATGCGTTGTACGAGAATATACTTTTAAAGCCTCACTAAACGGTAAAGTGCTTAACGCTTCCCATGTTGGTGAAGTGGTTTGTTTCATTTTATTTTCCCTCTTCATTTTGGCGAAACCATCAAAAAATCATGATGATAAATTTGCCATTTGGTCTATCATTTAGGTAGATTTGGTTTAATACAAGGTTGAATGATGATTCATACTTGCAAAACCTTACATAATTTTACATGATGAAAATGAGTTTTTCAATGCTAATGATAGTTATTATCAATATCATTTTCTATTATTTCACCAATTCGGTACATGGATTTCACATAAAAATGTGGCACAAAGGCTCAGACTTTGCTAGAGTATGCAAATGTTTTTCATCAACGTATCTATTTTAGATTTTCCTTTTAAAATGGTAGCATTATGCAAATTTATTTAGCTCGTAATAATCAACAAGCTGGGCCATATACCTTAGAAGAACTCAATCAAATGCTTGCAACGCAACAAGTATTATTGACCGATTTAGCATGGCACCAAGGCATGAAAGAATGGAAACCTTTAGGTGAGCTAACGCAAGGGAAATTTGTCTATCAGCCACAGCTTGCTCCAACGGCTCAACCGCCATTGCCGGAGTTTAATACTGCACCACAAGCAGAATCTGTAACCACAACATCAACAACAGCCATTAAAAAAGCAGGTGTGGTCAAACGGATGTTTGCAAAATTCATTGACTTTTTAATTTTTAGCTTACCGCAATTAGTGGTTTCATTTATGCACTTTCCTTTTGATGAAGTCATGAAATTAAATGGGCAAATCACGGCGGAAGACCAAATGCGTATTGTGCAAATTTTTGTGGATAGTATCCCAAATACGTTGGAATACGCATTACTGGGTTATGCTCTGTTTATCCTCTTTTTACAAAATGAATTGGTGAAACGTTCAGGGCAAACCATTGCGAAAAAATTATTTAAATTGCGTATTGTCGATGCAACAACACATCAACTGACTGGCAGTTTTCGTGGTTTTTTCGTGCGTTCTTTTTTATTTTTGGTGATGGTTCAATTTGTTGGATTATTCCCATTATTAGCCCTCGTGTTAATGCTTGACTTTGTATTATTGTTCAGTAAAGAAAATCGAACACTTCATGACCGATTCGCTCGCACAAAGGTGATTGATATTTCTAAATAATTTGTGATTTTTTGACAGATTTTTTTAGGGGCTTTTGCCCCTTTTTTATTCAATTTTTTGTTACTTCTAGTAAATCAATATTTTTTATATTAATTCCCAGTATTTTAATCGGATTATTTTATTTAGTCTTATTCGCATTTAAAGCTAGAATAAAATAATATTTTAAGGCATAATATAGAGTTAAAGATAACGCTGTTACATGATTGGGAAAATGCGGTGTATTTTCTCCTCTTTTTTCAATCATGCGACATTTTTATCGCTATATCCCCAAAATTTTATCTGGGAATTAGGACTCTTCACCGAGGTTGTAATATGAGACAAACGATCTTAACTGTATTGTCTTTATCAATGCTTACTGCTCTGCTTTCTGGCTGTGGCGGTGATATGGTGCTTGTTAATCCAAAAGGTCCTGTTGCTGAAGGCTTGAGTTGGTTGATGATGGCATCAATCTACATCATGCTTTTAGTCGTTATTCCAACGATTATTATGGCATTATGGTTTGGTTACAAGTATCGTGCTGGTAAAGGCGCAGAATACAAACCTGATTGGTCTCACTCAACAGCTATCGAAGTTGTTGTGTGGGGGATTCCAATCCTTATCATTTTTGTTCTAGCTAGTTTAACATGGTGGGGTTCACATAAATATGACCCTTATCGTCCGCTAGATTATCTTACTGATAAAAAACCTTTAACAATTCAAGTCATTGCTGAGCAATTTAAATGGGTATTTATTTATCCTGAACAACAAATTGCGATGGTTAATGAAGTGCGTTTCCCTGAAAAAACGCCTGTAAACTTCCGTATTACGTCTAACTTTACAATGAACTCATTCTTCATTCCACAGTTAGCGGGTCAAATCTATGCGATGGCAGGTATGCAAACTCACCTTAATATGTATGCAAATGAAACAGGTACATACCGTGGTTTCTCTGCAACATATAGCGGTTATGGTTTCTCGCAAATGTACTTCAAAGCTCACAGCTTAACTGAAGGTGATTTCAATACTTGGGTTCAAACCATCAAAGATGGCAATGGTGCAACTGTTGTTGTTGATGAAAAAGATGGTGCTCCAGTTCATGCAATTCAAGAAACAATGTTAGATAAAGCAACATTCAAGAAATTGCGTGATGGTAACCGTTCTCAATTACAAATTGATGCAATGGTTAAAAATGCTGAATCTGGTTCAGAAACTCAGAAGAAATTAGCAAAAATTGCTCAGGAAGAAGGTGCTTATCCAACTAAGCCACATCCTGTAACCTATTACTCTTCTGTTGACCTCGATATCTTCCCTTCTGTGATTAACTGCTATATGAGTAACTATCACAATGAAGGCGAGGCATCTAAAGAAGCTGCTAAAGATAGCATCTGTGCCAATGTCGCAAATGTTACAGTAGGAGAATAAAAGATGTCTTTTTTATTCGGTAAATTAGGCCCTGATGCAATCCCGCACGACCCAATCGTGTTGGTAACAGTTGCATTGATGATTTTAGGTGGTATCGCCGTTCTTGGTGCTATTACTTATTTCAAAAAATGGGGTTATTTATGGAATGAGTGGTTTACCACTGTTGACCATAAAAAAATTGGTATTATGTATATTTTCGTATCGATTATCATGCTTGTGCGTGGTTTCGCCGATGCGATTATGATGCGTTTACAACTGTTCCTTGCCAAAGGCGGGTCAGAAGGTTACTTGCACCCTGAACATTACGACCAAATCTTCACCGCTCACGGTGTAATCATGATTTTCTTCGTCGCAATGGGCTTGGTTACAGCATTCTTTAACATCATTGTACCGTTGCAAATCGGTGCACGTGACGTTGCATTCCCATTATTGAACTCTTTAAGTTTCTGGTTATTTACTGGTTCTGCTGGTTTGATGATGGCATCGCTTGCGATTGGTGAGTTTGCTGCAACAGGTTGGATGGGTTATCCTCCTCTTTCTGGTATTCAATATTCTCCAGGTGTAGGGGTTGATTACTTTATCTGGGCGATTCAGATTTCTGGTGTGGGTACAACTTTAACAGGGGTTAACTTCTTCGTTACTATCATCAAACTTCGTGCTCCAGGTATGAAGATGATGGATATGCCAATTTTCACATGGACTGCTTTATGTGCGTGTGTGTTAATTATGGCAACATTCCCTGTATTGGCAGCGACTTTAGCGATGTTAACGCTTGACCGTTACTTCGACTTCCACTTCTTTACAAATGAGCTTGGCGGTAGCCCAATGCTTTATGTAAACTTGATTTGGACTTGGGGTCATCCAGAAGTTTACTTGTTGGTATTACCAGCATTTGGTTTATATTCTGAAATCGTTGCAACATTCTGTCGTAAAACATTGTTTGGTTATAACTCAATGGTTTATGCGACTGTATGTATCACCATCTTATCACTTATCGTATGGGTTCACCACTTCTTTACGATGGGTGCGGGTGCAAACGTAAATGCCTTCTTCGGTATCATGACCATGATTATTGCTATCCCAACAGGGGTAAAACTATTCTCTTGGTTATTTACCATGTATAAAGGTCAAATCACCTTCACTTCTCCAATGTTATGGACGCTTGGTTTCCTTGTAACATTTGGTATCGGTGGTTTAACTGGCGTATTGATGGCGATTCCACCAGCGGACTTCTTAGTTCACAACTCTTTATTCCTTGTTGCTCACTTCCATAACGTAATTATTGGTGGTGTTGTATTCGCATTAATCGCGGGTATCGTATTCTACTGGCCAAAAATGTTTGGTTGGAAGTTAAACGAAAAATGGGGTAAAGCATCTTTCTGGTTCTGGTTCTTCGGTTTCTATTTCTCATTCATGCCATTGTATATCCTTGGTTTCATGGGAATGACTCGTCGTTTAAGTACGTATAACAACCCTGAATGGGAACCTTACTTAACTATCGCATTCTTTGGTTCAGTTCTTGTATTATTAGGTATTGTATGTTTTGTAATGCAAATCGTGTTCGGTTTCTTACAACGTAATAATAATATCGACTATACAGGTGATGCTTGGGTTAATGGTCGTACATTTGAATGGGCAATTTCTTCTCCGCCTCCATTCTATAACTTTGCATACTTACCGCAAGGTGAAGGCATCGACCGTTTCTGGGCAGACAAAGAAAATGGTGTTGCTTACGTTCGTCCTGAAAAATATGAAGATATTCATATGCCAACGAATCGTGTTGCTGGTTTTGGTATGGCAATCTTGTTATCTATCATGGGCTTTGCTTTAATTTGGCACATTTGGTGGTTAGCAATTGCAGCACTTGCAGGTACAATCATTGGATTGATTCGTGCATCATTTAACCAAAACGTAGATTACTATGTACCAGCAGCTGAAGTTGAACGTATTGAGAATGAGCGTTTTGCACTTCTTGAACAACATTTGAAGAAGGACTAAGATATGAGCGAAGTACTTCATCATGATAGCCACGGACACGATGAGCATCATCATCACGATGATACTGACATCACCGTCTTTGGTTTCTGGACATATTTGATGACGGACTTAATTCTGTTTGGTACACTCTTCATTGCGTACGCAGTTTTAAGTCAGCACGTCCCAGCAGGTACGCCAAGTGCAGCAGATTTATTCAAAGATAATTTAGGCTTTGTTTTAACTGAAACAATGGCTCTCTTGATTTCTTCTGTTACCTTTGGTTTTGCAGTTTTGGCACAACAAAAGAAAAATGTAGGTCAAGTTTTAATGTGGCTTGCGATTACTTTTGTATTTGGTGCAGCGTTTATCGGCATGGAAATTTATGAGTTTAATCATTTAGTTCATGCAGGTCATGGCCCAAGCACCAGTGCATTCTTATCTGCATTCTTTACCTTAGTGGGTACACACGGGATTCACGTAACTTCAGGTCTTGTTTGGATGGCAGTGTTAATGGTTCAAATCAAAAAATTTGGTTTAACTTTACCTGTTAATCGCCGTTTAGCTTGCTTAAGCTTATTCTGGCACTTCCTTGACATCGTTTGGATTTGCGTGTTTAGTGTTGTTTATTTGATGGGAGTTATCTAATGAGCGAACATCACAATAACGAAGTTCATGGTAGCACTAAACATTATATCATTGGCTTTGTCTTATCTATTATCTTAACGATTGTTCCGTTTGGTATGGTCATGGCAGGGTCTAAAGGTACTGGCGTTGTCGCAGTGATTGCAATTACTGCAGTTGCTCAAGTCTTAGTTCAGTTAATCTATTTCTTACATATGAATAGTTCACCTGAACAACGCTGGAATGTCATTGCGTTCACCTATACTATTCTCACCATTGCTGCTCTTTTGATTGGCTCGGTGTGGATTATGAACTACTTACACAGCAACATGATGCTTTAATAAACTACTATGTTTAAAAAGTATCTATTCCTGACTAAACCGGGAATTCTCTTTGGTAATTTTATTACCACTTTGGGCGGCTTCTTTTTAGCCGCCCAAGGTCAAATAGATTTCCTTCTCCTTTGCTATACATTAATCGGCACAACGCTTGTTGTTGCATCTGGTTGTGTGGTCAATAATGTAATTGACCAAGATATTGACCAGAAAATGTTACGCACCCAAAATCGTGCTCTTGTTAAAAAAACAGTAACGCCAACGATTGCTCTGCTTTATGCCTTTGTTTTAGGGGTGATTGGCTTTGCGATTTTATGGTGTTTGGTGAATGCGTATGCCTTTGGCTTTGCGGTCTTAGGTTTTTTTGTTTATGTTGTTTTGTATAGTTTATGGTCAAAACGTCATAATATTCATCAAACGGTTATTGGAAGTTTTTCAGGGGCAAGTCCGCCAGTGATTGGCTATACCGCAGTAACAGGGCATTTTGATTTAGCGGCATTGATTATTTTTATTGCTTATGCGTCTTGGCAAATGCCACATTCTTGGGGCATTGCGATTTATCGTTTTGAAGACTATAAAAATGCAGGGATTCCAATTTTACCCGTTGCTCGTTCAATTCGCCGTACAAAAATTGAATGCTTAATTTATATGCTAATCTTTATGATTAGTGTTAATATTTTGTATGTCTATGATTATACAAATATTTGGTCTGTTATTGTCAATAATGCGTTGTGTGCATACTGGATTTATCTTGGCTTGATTGGCTTTAAAGCTGAAAATGAGCAGGCTTGGGCAAAACGCTTTTTCTTATTTTCGGTGATTTTAATCACGATTATTAGTTTAAGTTTTGTTTGTACCTATAAACCTTCTGCACCGCACATCCCTATTTTCTAAAATAATCCATTGAACATAATTCATTCAATGGATTATTTTTTATCCTACTCTATTCCTTCATCATTTCCTGTTGCTTTAAACGTTGTAACCCTATCCAATGTTTAGAAAATTGGTAGGCTGAACGCCCTGAACGTTGCCCACGACTTTGACACCAACGTAAACTTTCTGCTTGAGCCTGTTCATCAAACGCAATATTTGCTTGGGTCAAATAATATTCAACAATCTCTAAATATAACTCCTGCCCCATTGGATAAAATGAGAGCCATAAGCCAAAACGGTCAGATAATGAAATTTTTTCTTCAATGGCTTCTTGTGGGTGCAATTCGGTATATTGTGGTACATCAACCACACGAATTGGCGTATTTTCGTGCATAAATTCAGGCAATAAATGGCGACGATTCGATGTTGCATAAATGATAAAATTACCATTTCCTGATTGTAATGAGCCGTCAAGGACGCTTTTTAAGCTACGATATTGCTCATTTTCAGCATTAAATGCCAAGTCATCGCAATAGATAATAAATTTTTCAGGACGATGTTTTATCAGTTGTTGAATTTTTGGTAAATCGACCAAATCATCTCGTTCAATTTCAATTAAACGTAATCCTTGATGAGCATATTCAGTGAGCAATGCTCGTACTAAAGATGATTTTCCTGTCCCACGAGCCCCTGTCAATAGCACATCATTTGCAGGAAATCCTGCTAAAAATTGCTGGGTATTTTGTAGCAATTTTTGTTTTTGTGTGTCAATGCCTTTTAAATCATCAAGGGAAATGGGCTTTAAATCGTAAATTGCATTTAAATGTTGATTTTGCCATTTAAAGGCGTAAGCGGAAAAGTCGGGCTCTTTGGCAACAGGCGGTAGAGTATTTGACCATTGTTGTAATACTCGGCTTAACTGTTGAATAAAAGATTCTGTAAATTGAATTGACATCGTGTTCTCCTAAAAGCATCATCAATCAAAGGATAACATTAATTCATATCCTGTATATTTGCGTAAATTAATCACGCCAGTATCTAAAATTAAATATTGCCCTTTAATGCCTTGTAACACCCCTGCAATTTCAGGTGTTTTGTCTAAACTAAAAGACTTAATTTTATTAGGATATTGTAACACAGGATAGATAAAGCTTTGAATTTCTTGTGTGATTTCTTCAATCGATTCATTAAATTCAATTTTTTGAGCGTATTTTGCACGAATATCTTGAATCGCTGTTGAAAATTTATCCAAAACTTGTTCTTTAAATTGTTTTAAATCAACAGGTTCGGCATCTCCTTTGAGTAAAGCTCGCCAATCTGTTTTATCTGCCAATTCTGTTGCAATTAGACTTTCAATAATGCCTGATAAACGTCTTGAGCCAACGCTTAAAATCGGTAAGGCTTGAATTGCCCCTTGGTCAAGCCAACGAGTTGGCTGATTTTGGGTACGAGTAATGCCAACTTTTAAGCCACTTGAATTGGCTAAATATACAATATGCGGTTGAAAACAGGTATCGTGAGCAAAATGATTATCACGGCACGTTCCGCCATCATAATGGCAAATTTCAGGTTTTACGATACATAAATCACTTTCAGGAGACACCTTAAAACATTTAAAGCAAAAGCCTTGTGCATAAGATTTAGGCGTTTTTGTTCCGCATGATGTGCAATAAATATTGCCATTCCATGTAATTTGAATGGGTTGTCCTAACTTGGCTTGTGTTTCAATCGGTGTTTTATTTAACACAAAATGGTACATCACATTGCTGTTATTTTGGCTTTGATGTGGATTTTCATCCGTTAAACTGGCGTTCATTTTTTGGGAAATGCCTTGGTACTGCATAGGTTTCTCGCTTACATCGTGCTGGCGTGTGTGTTATCGTAAAATTAGGATAAATAAAGTGCATAGTTTAACGCAAATCAATCAGAAAAACTGTGTTTATATGGTGATTTTTACACAGCTTAATGGTATATTTTCACTTAAAATCATGTATCCTTTAAGGTAATTTTATGACCAATTTATCAGATTTAGTCGGCTCATTAGCAAAACAAGCCCTTTCTAATTCATCAAATGACAATCAAAGCCAAAGCGGTTTTGGCAGTATTTTAGGTTCTGTGTTAGGGCAAGCGACTGGAAATTCTTCTGCTCAACAAACCCAAGATACAGGTTTAAATAGTATCTTTGGTTCAGTGCTTGGACAAGTTTTAGGCGGAAATTCGGCTCAAGGTTCAGGCAATAATGCGATTTTAATGGCAGTTATTCCATTGATTTTAAATTGGATTCAGCAACAAGGCGGATTACAAGGTGCATTAAGTAAATTACAAAGTGCAGGTTTAGCAAGCCAAGTACAAAATTGGGTTGACCCAAATCAAACCAATACTCAAGCACCTGTAGAACAAGTTCAACAATTATTTGATGCACAAGATGTTCAAAATGTGGCTCAACAAACCCAATCAAGTGTTACAGATGTGTACAGTAGCATTTCGAATTTATTGCCACAAGTGATTGATTCTTTAACCCCACAAGGCGATAAAACCAATACCGATGAAGCAAACCAAGATATTCAAAATATGATTAATCTTGCATCACAATTTTTAAAACGTTAATGCTTAAGATGATGGATAAAGATGATTTTTTATCCATCATTTTGATAATTTTTTGATTGATTATGTCTTTTACAATTGCACATCTTACTGAATACGAAGAAGAAATTAAAAAAAGTCGGTTCCAAACCTTTGCCGTTCCTGTTGCCAATGAAGATGAAGTAAAACAGTTTTTACAACACAAAAAAGATACATCGACCACGCACCAATGTTGGGCATGGAAAATCGGACATGATGTCCGTTTTAATGATGATGGCGAACCCACAGGCACCGCAGGACGACCAATTTTAGCCAGTATTGAAGGCAATGATTTAACCAATGTTTTAGTGTTGGTCAATCGCTGGTTTGGCGGTGTCAAACTGGGTACAGGCGGTTTAGTACGAGCCTATGGCGGTTGTGCTGGAAAATGCTTACAGCTTGCCGAAAAAGTCGAACTTATTTTAAAATGCCCTGCTCTATTTCAATGTGATTTTGCACAATGGCAATTATTACAATATGAATTAAAACAACATCAAGTTGAATATCAAGAACAATATATTGCCACAGGTGTTCAAGTTGAATTAGCATTAATGCAAAATCAAATTGATTATTTTCAACAAAAAATCCAAGATATTACTCGTGGGCAATTTCAATTAATTTTATTATAGGATAAGAATATGGAGATTGACCCTTTATTAAAATATCGAGAACAGCATAAACATCGACTTAATTATATGCCTTGGCTATATTATTCTCTAAAAGAAAAACATAAACAATGGGCAGAACAATGGCAAATTGAATATCAAGCCTATTTAATGCAAATGGAAACTGTTCATATTGGAAAAAATTGTTTTATTTCACCCTTAGCCCATATTTTTGCGGAACGTGGACGAGATATTTATATTGGAGACAATAGTTTTATTGCAGGAGATTGCTTTTTACATGGGCCTTTAAATATTGGTCATGAAGTTGCAATCAACCATCATTGTATTTTAGATGGTGGACGTGCAGGAATTACCTTAAATCATCAAGTTAGAATCGGTGCTTATAGCCATTTATATGCCTTTGACCACGGCATGACATTGGATAAACCCATTTATCAGCAAGCGAATCGTTCACAAGGCATTGTGATTGGGCAAGATGTATGGCTTGGGGCTCATGTTGGGATTCGTGATGGTGTCCACATTGGCGACCATGCGATTATTGGTATGAATAGCATGGTTACTAAAGATGTTGATTCTAAAGCAATTATGGTCGGAAATCCTGCTCATTTTGTACGTTGGCGGACGTAACTATACTAAGGTTAGGTTACAGCAAAACGCTGAACAATTTCCCCATCAACCGATAAAGTATATTCCATAATTTGACCGCCATAAGGTAAGGCTGGACAATTTGCAGAATGTTGTTGAATTGCGGTTTTTATCCATGCCTGTTGTTGCTCTGCGGTCATTTGTCCAAAATTATCTACGACTGGAATTTTTTCAAATTGATGATGTAATCCCAAACGTTGCATGGCAGATAATGGTTGTGTATATTTAATTTTTGCAGAAAGTAAATAATGATGGTTTGGCTCTTTTGATTGAATGGTATTAATAAATTGTTGTGCCTGTTGAATATCTTCTTCAGGCATTTTTAATTGTGTTAAAATGGCAATTAAAAACTCGCTACGACTATAACGTGAATCAAAGGTCGTATCTTCTAACCCTAAAGTTTCACTTTGTAAAACGGAAATTAAACGTTGTATTGCTCGCTCTTGATGTGCGGTTGAATATCCTAAAATTTTAACTAAATCAGTTAAAGAACAAGATTGTTGCTCAAGTTGAGTTATGACTTTTTCGGCTAATGGGTGTTTAGGTTGAAGGGTATTTAAATGTGTGTGTTGCATCATATTTTCCTTGTATTTTGTCTTAAATCATCTATTTAAGATCTAAATTATAAAGGATATATTTTTTATGTCAATTCATTATTTCAGATAATCTTTGCTTAAAATCAGAAAAATCCTTTTAATTTAGTTAAAAGGATTTCTCTTTTATTTTAGATAGGTTTATTTCTCTAAAATTGCAACTACGCCTTGACCACCTGCCGCACAAATGGAAATTAAAGCACGTCCAGAGCCTTTTTGATGTAACAGTTTGGCTGCGGTTGCGACAATACGTCCGCCTGTTGCGGCAAATGGGTGTCCTGCTGCTAAAGATGAACCATTGACATTGAGTTTCGTCATATCAATTTCAC
>JBHACK010000222.1:0-12542 GCA_041854545.1 Acinetobacter sp.
AACCTGAATAGTATAAATAATCTACGGCAGCTGCCCCAACTTCATCTGGATTTTGCATTGCACGCTGACCAATTTGCGTAGTCAGTTCAAGCCATTGTTTATTAAGTTGAGCAAGTGGAGCGATTAAATCACTTAACTCGGCATTATCTTGTTCCGCTTTGCAAAATTCATGCACAATCTTAGTAAATTCACGCAATAATGCCCCTTGAGATTGTAGCACTTTACGTCCTAATAAATCTAAGGCTTGAATTTCGGTTGTACCTTCATACAAGCAGGAAATGCGAGTATCACGCACAATTTGTTCCATGCCATGCTCTGAAATAAAACCATGACCGCCAAAGACTTGTACGCCTTTATTGGCAGATTCATAGCCAGTTTCAGTTAAAAAGGCTTTAGCGATTGGCGTTAAGAATGACAATAAATTATCTGCAGATTGACGTTGTTCTTCCGTTTCGCCGTGTTCCACAATATCAGTAAATTGAGCAAGATAATAGACTAACGCACGTCCACCTTCTGCAAAGGCTTTTTGCGTCAATAACATATTACGCACGGCTGGATGTACAATAATTGGGTCAGCTTCACGCTCTGGTGCTTTTGCTCCTGATAATGAACGCATAGCAATACGGTCTTTGGCATAAGCAACTGCTCCTTGGAATGAACCTTCAGATGCAGATAAACCTTGAACTGCTGTACCAATACGAGCGGTATTCATAAAGGTAAACATACAAGCTAAACCACGATTTTCAGGGCCAATTAAATACCCTTTGGCTTTATCAAAATTCATCACACAGGTTGAGTTGCCATGAATCCCCATTTTATGCTCAATCGAACCACAACGCACGCCATTACGTTCTGCTAATGAACCATCAGCATTGACATTGACTTTTGGCACAATAAATAAAGAAATGCCTTTAGTTCCTTTTGGTGCATTTGGCAAACGTGCTAACACGATATGAATAATATTTTCTGCCATATCATGCTCACCTGCGGAAATAAAGATTTTTTCCCCAGTAATCGCAAAACTACCATCTTCATTTGGTTCTGCTTTAGTGCGAATAATGCCTAAATCTGAACCTGCGTGCGGTTCAGTCAAGCACATTGTCCCTGTCCATTCTCCAGACACTAATTTTGGTAAATAAGTTTGTTTTTGTTCATCAGAACCATGATGCTCAATAGTACGCACCGCACCATGCGACAAACCAGAATACATTGCCCAAGCCCAGTTTGCCGTCCCTGTCATTTCAGAAATCACCGTACCCAACGAATTTGGTAAACCTTGACCGCCAAACTGTTCAGGTGCAGACAATGATGGAAATCCTAATTCTACATATTTTTGATACGCTTCTTTAAAGCCTGTTGGTGTGGTAACTTCACCATCTTTCCATTGACAACCTTCACGGTCGCCCACTTGATTGAGTGGTGATAATTCCTTTTCACAAAAATCTGCGGTCGTTTCCAAATATTGATTAATTAATTCCTTACTTACCACACCATTAAATGCAGGTAGGCTCGCATAATGTTGTTCAGCATTGAGTAATTCATGTAAAACAAAGTGCATATCACGCAAAGGTGCAGTATATTGAGGCATGGTCAATCTCCATAAAATGATAATGTTATATAGCCTTAATCGTGCAATATCTTCTGTACAGATACAAGGACTTTTATGACATGGAGATGAGATAATTCAGCCAATGATTTGGTGAAAGACCACGTTTTTTGTTATGATGATGTCATTTATCATATCCACATTACATCATGTCAGACTTATTACTTGCCGTTGCAAACTTGCTTACATCTGCACTTACTGCCATTACAGGCGTAGGCGGGGGCATGATTTTGATTGGTGTAATGCCATTTTTTATCCCTGCTATCGCCATCATTCCTGTACACGCAGTTACCCAATTAGCCAGCAATGCCACACGAGCATGGTTTGGACGAGAACACCTTGATTTTAAATATTTTTGGCAATTTTTAGTCGGTTCACTGCTTGGAATGCTGGTTTGTGGCACATTAATTCAATGGATTAGCCTTGAACTGATTCCCTTATTTATTGGCATTTACATTTTACTACTACAATGGTCAGCGACATTTAATCGCATCATTCGCCGTTTTGAACACTTTGCAATCGTTGGATTTTTACAAACAGGGATTGGCGTATTTGTTGGCACCCCAGGGCCTTTAAATATTGCCGTATTAAACAAACATTATGAGGATAATCATGTGGTTGTTAGCACAGGTGCCTTGATGATGACGGTTGTGCATACAGCAAAATTAATCGTCTATTTGGCACTTGGTTTTGCCTTTTTTGACTATTGGCAACTCATGCTGATGATGGTCATGATGGCAACTTTAGGCTCATGGGTAGGGACGAAATTACGCCATAAAATCAACTTATCATGGTTAAAAAAAATCCTACCTTATTTACTCACTATCATTGCCTTAAAATTGATTTTAGACATCATTTTAAAACAAGGCTGGCTCAATTTTTTATTCTGACAATCATAGTAACATTCTGTCATTTACCATTCAAACACAACACTTTTTTTCAGAAAACACTAGCAAAATTTCTCAAATTAGCATAGTATATAGTAATAGATAAACAAACTCTTAAGGTGAACTTATGTTTCCAGAACATCGTGAATTGATTAGCAAATTACGTCATGAAAATGCTCATTTTGCTAAAATCTTTGATGAGCATAATGACATTGACCACGAAATTATCCGCTTAGAACAAGACCCAGTAACAAGCGGTCTTGATGAAATCGAAGTGTTGAAAAAGAAAAAATTACACTTAAAAGACGAAATCTATCAAATGATTTTACGTCATATCGCTGAAAACAAATAATTGTTTTTAATGAATAAAATGCCCATAATAGTGATATTATGGGCATTTTTTTTTGCAAAAATACTTGCCAAAAGATGTAAAACTGGTTAAGGTAAAAACGCAACAACATAGGGGAAAAACATGGCAACTTCATCAGGAAAACGCTTTCTTAAACTTGCAGGCATGACCGCCAGTATCGCAAGCAAAACCGTGGGCAACAAACTACGAGGCTTAACCGCAAACGAAGACGAAAAACAACAGGCTAAACAGCAACTCTTTCAACAAATTGGGACACAAATTGCTGAAACTTTAGGCGAGATGAAAGGTGCCGCCATGAAAGTGGGGCAAATTGCATCACAATATAAAGACATTTTTCCACCAGAAGTTGCAACCGCCATTGCCAAACTACAACGCCAAGCCCCACCTGTTGAATTTTCAGTCATTCAACAACAGGTTGAAAAAGAACTAAAACGCCCGATTGATGAAATATTTAACCACTTTGAAACCACATCTTTTGCATCTGCATCGATTGGACAAGTCCATAAAGCCCAACTCAAAGATGGTCGTCAAGTCGTGGTCAAAGTCCAATATCCCCATGTTGATGAGGCGTGCGAAAGCGACTTAAAACACGTTCGTTTAGCCTTACGTTTGATCGGCGTACTCAAAATAGACAAAGCATTACAAGACCGCTTATTTGATGAAATTGAACAAAGTTTAATGGAAGAATTAAACTACGAGATAGAGGCACATAACCTACAATTGTTCCGTACTTTTCACCAACAACTTGACCCAAAACTCATCATTCCACAGGTCATTACCGAATACTCAACCCGCCGTGTATTAGTACTAAGCGAAGAATTAGGGGAGAGTATTCATACCGCAAGTACTTGGTCGCAACCTTTACGCAATGAACTTGGCAGACGCTTACTCAATGCCATTAACCAACAAATTTTTGTGATGCAACGATTCCATTGCGACCCGCACCCCGGAAATTTCGCATTTAGAGAAGATGGAAGTGTCATTATTTACGATTTTGGTGCTGTAAAAACCTTATCAACGGAAACCTTAAACCATTTTAAACGGCTTTTGCGTGCTGCCAATGTCAATGATATTCCAACTTTAGAACAAGAGCTGATAGCATTACAATCTTTAGAACAAGCCAATGTTTTTCCAAAAGAATTGTATGAGCAATGGAATGAAATTCTATTGCGACCATTACGCACGCACTACGATTTTGCGGAAAACTCATCACATCATGATGCCAAAGAACTAGTTAAATCCTGTATGAAATATTGGGATTTATTCAAACCATCTCCCTATACCTTGCTCATCAATCGCACAATTTCAGGACATTACTGGAACTTAATTCACCTGAAAGTCCATGATGATTTAAGTGATTTTTTTGAAAATCATTTAAAAGAATAAGATAACGAGAGACATTAAGGGTAGGGCATTCTGACATTTCGTATTTGCAATTAAAAATACGAAAAATCGCAGATTTTCAAAGAAAATTGTGCAGTTGATATTGAAATATCAACACTTGATTTTTTAAGTATAATGTAATATTATAACATTACATTAAATGGAGCAGAACCATGCGTAAAGACATTCACCCAGACTATCAACAAGTCCTTTTTCACGATACCAATGCAGATGTATATTTCTTAATTGGTAGTACCATTAAAACCGCACAAACCCGAGAATATCAAGGGCAAATCTATCCATATGTTACGCTTGATATTTCAAGTGCATCACACCCATTTTATACAGGTGAGATTCGTCAGGCGAGCAATGAAGGACGTGTGGCAAGCTTTAACAAACGCTTTGCACGCTTTAAACGTTCATAACGTTATATTTAAATTACTCCAAAAAAATCCCTAAGCCAAAAAACTTAGGGATTTTTAAATTGCTTAATTCATACCTAAAAATCGCATAATCACTTGTCTTACAGGCTTTAAATGCCCTGTAAAGAAATGATTTGCACTAGGTAAAATGGTAATTGGGTGCTTTTGTGGTGATGCCCAAGCAATCAAATCAGAGAGTAGTGTAATATCATCTTTTTCACCATGAATCAGTAAAAAATCTCCCTGAATTTCAGGTGTACGATAATGACGTAAGCCAGAGACTTCCACGTCTGCTGTTGGTAATCCTGCTAAAATTAATTTTTTTGCTTGCTGTTCAGGTGTGGCTAATTGAGCATGACATTTTGCCATCACATACGCACCAAAACTAAAGCCCCCAGCATAAAAAGGTAAATTTGGATATTTTGCTTTTAATTGAGCAATTAACAACAACATATCTTCCATTTCACCTACACCATTATCATGCGTCCCTTCACTTTGCCCAGAACCACGAAAACTTGGACGATACACGATACAGCCCATTTCATTTAAAATTTGAGCAATTAAGACAGGAACTTTATGATGTGGATTACCGCCCTGTAACGGATGTGGATGGCAAACAACAGCAAAACCAGTAATTTCATCTTTTGGTAAAGAAACAAAGCACTCAATTTGCCCAACTTCACCTTTAAAAAATTCAATATATTCTGACATAGAATTAACAAAAAAAATGAATAAAAACGTGGGGGCTATTGTAACGAGTTTAAAATTAAAAAAATAGCAAAAGATACAAAAGATAAAAAAGCACCTACCCAAAAGATAGATGCTTTTTGACTTCAAAAAATCAATTAAAGGATTGATCAGGTGAAATCTAAGCCTTTTTCAAAGCCTTTTAATTGGTGACGAGCCATCGCTAAGTTAGCTTTGTTACGGTCAAGTACCAAGTACAAGAATAAGTTTTCGTTAGAATCTAACGGACGAAGTAAGTGGTATTGTTTACCTAAGCTGATTAAGATATCTTCGATTGAATCACCTAAGTTCAACGCAGTCGCAACACGACGCTTAGAACGTAAAACTTCAGTGTTACCTGCTGCAGCTAATTCAAGGTCAAGACCGCCACCTTGAGTCGCTAATGCCAAACCGCTTTCGCTGTCAACAAGAGCAGCTGCGATGAAACCGTCGATGTCAGACAACGCATTTAATGATACTTTTGCCATAATGGCCTCCAAAATTAAAACATAAAATTAAAACATAAACCATGTTCTAACTTTTACAATGATGAATATCATATTACTATGATACCATAAAAACTAGGGTAAAATAATTTAAAATTTTTAATCAAGCTATTGTTTTAAACTATAACCCTAATCGTTTACGCAAACGACCAAAGAAACTCTTCACTGCACTGGCTTGCTCAACCTGTTTAGGTGTTGCTTGTTGCTCTGGTACTGCGAATTTTACTAATTTTGCTTGCTCTACAGGAACTTCTTCAATTAGACGTGCTGCCAAGCAAGAAGAAATATACTTTTCAATTAAAGATGGGCTAATTTTTAAATGGTTTGCCACTTGTTCAATATTTGCACCTTTGGCAAAGCAAGAAGACATACGAATAATATCACGTCGTTCAGGTGTGTTTTCTGCTTGTGGCCAAAAACGTAATTTATAATATTTTTGTGGTGAAACATCAAATGCAAGTGCAGAGCCTGAACGCCATGCTAAATTAAACATCCATAATCGTAAATCAACAACGACCGCATTTTCACTATCTTTAACATCTTGTGATGTTGCATAAGTGTAGTTAAATGAATGGTCAGTTACATTCTTATGATTAATCAGCCATACACGTTCTGAACTTGCATTGGCAATCGCAATTTTTCCTTTTGCATCAAAAAGTTGGATATTACCATTTTTTTCATCAAAAATTTCATTTAAAATTTTTGAACTCACTTTTAAATTGCTTGAAAATGGATTTGGGCTAATACTTCCTGTTGTGCTTGGTGCTACTGTTGGTGTTGGCGTATTAAATGTTGTTGTTGCTGTTGTTTGTCGAGTTGTAGGGGCTTTATTGCCTAATACATACTGTTCAATCCATTGATTTAAAGCACTTGCTGTATTTAAAGGAATGTATAATACATCATTTTCAATACTTCCACCTTTGTTTTCATCTTTAACTAGACGTAAATAGTGAAGATGGTTGCTTTGTATTAAATTTTGAATATTAGGTGATGAAAAAAAGACATCATTAATCATTATGCAATCAAGGTTTGGTTGTGCAATATTTGTCCAATTGATTTGGATATTGTCAGGCAACATTAGACGAATTTTACTTTTTAATTCATCTAACACGCTTAAACTTAAGCCAAAAATTGCAATATTAACTTCGTTTTTCATAAAACAGATTGCCCCGATTAAAAGAATAAGATGAATGTTATTTGTTCATCTTATTCTCTAATTGTATATGAACTGTAACACAAAATCAAGTATTTTTTGAGAACTAATCGTACTTTTTCGACCGCTTTTATGCTAATAAATGGTCAAGTAGGTTTTAACTTAATTAAGTATCTGCTGCCACAATAGTTGCACTTGCTTTGTTTAGATTGTACAATAATTGACCTAATAAAATATCTTTATCAGTAACACTTACAATCACCATAGGGAAGTTCTTTGCTGGCACTGAAGTAAGAATTGCTTTACCATTTTCAGCATCAAGCGTAACAGTTTGGCAACCAGTCAGTTTGATTTCAGAAATAAATGCACTAACCATTGCTAAAATTGAGCTACTTACAGCAGCAATTTTTCCATTATTTTCTACATTCTTTTTATTTGCAAGGGCAAGTTCAAAGCCGTCCGTTGAGCAAAGCATGACAAAGCCTACACCATTAACATTGGTTAAGATAGAGTTAATCTCTGCTTTTGCAATTGCTAATAGCAAAGGTGGGACTGAACGAGAAGGTTGAGAGTTTAAGTTAAACATTGTTATAACCTTAAAAAAACAAAAAAATTAAGCGGTTAAGAATTCAATTTCGGCTGCAGCAATAAGCGTTTCAACCAATAAATAAATATCTTCCTTTTTGCGTGCATCGATTGCATATAAAGGATAATTGTAATGGTTACGTTCTAACCATGCACGATAATCCGTTAATAAATAATGGTTTTTAATGTCAGTATGGGTAATGCCAATGACAATATTTTGCCCATGTGCTTTAAACGCATTGATAAAGAATTCGATATCTTTTAAGGCACTTGGGTTTGCATGGTCAACTAAAATGACGATTCCTAATGCACCTTTACAAATGACAGGCCAAATGAAATCAAATCGGTCTTGTCCTGGTGTACCGTATAACCCAATTTTTAAGTTATCATCTAAGGTAATTTCGCCGTAATCAATACCAACAGTTGTTAATAATTTTTCATGTGCTGCTTCATCAGTATTGAAGGCTTCCGTTGAAAGTACTGGAACTTCCGATAGGGCTTGGATTGCTGTTGTTTTACCTGCCCCCATGGTTCCACCAAAGACGATTTTATGTTGGTGAAGTATCATATATAGTCCTCATATTGCATGATGATGTGTAATACAAAATGTAATAAAACATATTGATTATCATTAAATTATTGATATCTTCAAATTGATAAGTCTGTCCAATTTATCATCTTAAATCAATCACTTTAACTAAATCTTTTATGTTTATGGTGTTTGCCACATACTCAAGCAATCGCACAATCAATAAAAAATATTTACTATATTATAATATTTGTTGAGTATTTTGCTAGTGTTTTCTTGCTTTTTATTCTATTTGTTGCAAAGAAATCTGTCACATTATGATTGATAAAATAAATAATAACAATTGTTAATCTCTATTGGTTTTATTTTGTTCAAACATTTTGGCTTTTTAGAGAATTTAGGGGCTTTCTCTTGACTTTATAGGTTAAAAAGTAAAAAATGTAATCTTTATGTGATTTGTTATCCTCACCCTTTGATACAAATCAATCATCGCACATGATTATTCTTGATTTTTTACATAAAAATGAAGATAAGCCATATTTATCCCAATATGGTATTCTGGCGATAAAGTAATCATAAGCATGGTTGCTTTGATGTAAGACCACATTTTAATTTTTTTATGTGGACGATGATGTGTAGTTTATGAATATTTTTTTATTTTCAATAACTTAATCATTGTTCTTTTGCTTTTATTTTTAAACTTCCTTATTGACATTGGTCAATAAGTTCAATCTTTAGGGTGGACACTTTGGAACTTTTATCTGGTGGTGAAATGCTCGTTCGTGCATTAGCGGACGAAGGTGTTGAGCACATTTTTGGTTATCCTGGTGGTGCTGTTTTGCATATTTATGATGCATTATTTCAGCAAAATAAAATTGAGCATTATCTGGTTCGTCATGAACAAGCCGCAGGGCATATGGCAGATGCCTATTCGCGTGTAACAGGTAAAACAGGGGTTGTACTCGTGACTTCGGGGCCTGGTGCAACCAATACTATTACACCGATTGCAACGGCATATACAGACTCTATCCCAATGGTGGTGATTTCAGGTCAGGTGGCAAGTCATTTGATTGGGGAAGATGCGTTCCAAGAAACGGATATGGTCGGTATTTCTCGTCCAATCGTGAAGCACAGTTTCCAAGTGCGTCATGCCAGCGAAATTCCTGAAATTATTAAAAAAGCTTTCTATATTGCATCAACAGGTCGTCCAGGCCCTGTCGTTGTGGATATTCCAAAAGATGCCACAAATCCAGCTGAAAAATTCGCTTATGTTTATCCTGATTCGGTGAAAATGCGTTCGTATCAGCCTGCAACCCGTGGTCATTCTGGTCAAATTCGTAAAGCGATTGATGAATTAATCACTGCTAAAAACCCTGTGATTTATGCAGGTGGTGGTGTGGTTCAAGGCAATGCGTCTGAATATTTAACCGAATTAGCTCATCTTTTAGGTTATCCTGTAACCAATACCTTAATGGGCTTGGGCTGTTTCCCAGGAGATGACCCGCAGTTTATTGGAATGTTGGGCATGCATGGAACGTATGAAGCGAATATGGCGATGCACCATGCAGATGTGATTTTAGCTGTTGGTGCTCGTTTTGATGACCGTGTTACCAATAATCCTGCGAAATTCTGTCCAAATGCTAAAGTCATTCATATTGATATTGACCCTGCAAGTATTTCTAAAACGATTATGGCTCATATTCCTATCGTGGGGGCTGTGGACTTGGTTCTACAAGAGATGTTGGCTCAGTTAAAACAACGTGAAATCTCGAAACCAAATCCTGAAGCGTTAGCAATTTGGTGGGATAAAATTAATGAATGGCGTAAAGTTCATGGCTTAAAATATAAGCACCCAACAGATGGTACAATGAAACCGCAACAAGTGGTTGAAGCTTTATATAAAGTAACGCATGGTGATGCGATTATTACCTCTGACGTGGGTCAGCATCAGATGTTTGCGGCCTTGTATTATAAGTATAAGCACCCACGTCAATGGCTGAATTCAGGTGGTTTAGGTACGATGGGCGTAGGCTTGCCGTATGCAATGGCGGCGAAATTGGCATTCCCTGAAAAGCAAGTGGTTTGTATTACAGGGGAAGCATCGATTCAGATGTGTATCCAAGAGCTTTCAACCTGTAAGCAATATGGTTTAAATGTTAAAATTTTATGCTTAAATAACCGTGCTTTAGGTATGGTAAAACAATGGCAAGATATGATTTATGAAGGTCGTCATTCAAGTTCATATATTGAATCATTGCCAGATTTTCCAAAGTTGATGGAAGCCTATGGTCATGTGGGCATTGAAATTAATCATGCAGATGAGTTAGAAAGTAAACTTGCAGAAGCAATGGCAATCAATGATAAATGTGTCTTTATTAATGTCATGGTTGACCGTGCTGAACACGTTTATCCAATGCAAGTTGCGGGTCAATCAATGCGTGATATGTGGTTAGCAAAAGGGGAGCGTACCTAATGAAGCGTTTAATTTCTGTCTTAATGGAAAATGAATCAGGTGCGTTATCTCGTGTGGTTGGTTTGTTTAGCCAACGTGGATATAATATCGACACTTTAAACGTTGCACCAACAGAAGACCCAACATTATCACGTTTGACCTTAACAACGTTTGGCGATGACCATAAAATCGAACAAATTACCAAACAATTAAATAAATTGGTTGAAGTGGTTAAAGTGGTAGATTTATCGGAAGGAGCTCATATTGAGCGTGAATTGATGTTGGTTAAAGTCAAGGCATCAGGTGTTGCTCGTGATGAAATTAAGCGTACGTCTGATATTTTCCGTGGTCAAATCGTGGATGTAACGCCAAGTACTTATACGATTCAACTCGTTGGTACAACAGAAAAGAATGATGGCTTTTTACAGGCATTGGCTGAAAATAGTATCTTAGAAGTGGTACGTTCAGGTGTTTCAGGTATTGCTCGTGGTGAAAAAGTTTTAAGCGTTTAATGTTTTATTTTCAGGAAGATAACATATGATTATCTTCCTATCATATTCTAGCGGATGTTAGAAGTTAATTTTGGAGTATTCCCATGCAAATTTTTTATGATAAAGATTGTGATTTATCAATCATTCAAGGCAAAAAAGTAGCTATTATTGGTTACGGTTCACAAGGTCATGCTCATGCGTTAAACCTTAAAGATTCAGGTGTAGATGTAACCGTTGGTTTGCGTGTGGATTCTGCATCTTGGAAAAAAGCTGAAAATGCAGGTTTAAAAGTAGCGGAAGTTCCTGCTGCAGTTGCTCAAGCTGACTTGGTGATGATTTTAACGCCGGATGAATTCCAAGCACAGCTTTATCGTGATGTAATTGAGCCAAATATCAAGCAAGGGGCTACATTAGCATTTGCTCATGGTTTCTCTGTACTTTATAACCAAGTTGTTCCACGTAAAGATTTAGATGTGATTATGATTGCACCTAAAGCACCGGGGCATACTGTACGTTCTGAATTCCAACGTGGTTCAGGTGTTCCTGACTTAATCGCTGTTCATCAAGATGCGTCTGGTAATGCTCGTAATGTTGCTCTTTCTTATGCGTCTGGTGTTGGTGGTGGTCGTACAGGTATCATCGAAACATCTTTCCGTGAAGAAACTGAAACTGACTTATTTGGTGAGCAAGCAGTTCTTTGCGGTGGTGCCGTTGAATTGGTGAAAATGGGCTTTGAAACATTGGTTGAAGCAGGTTATTCTCCTGAAATGGCTTACTTTGAATGTTTACACGAATTAAAATTAATCGTGGACTTAATGTTCGAAGGTGGTATTGCGGACATGAACTATTCAGTATCAAACAATGCTGAATATGGTGAATATGTAACAGGCCCTGAAGTGATTAATGAGCAATCTCGTGAAGCAATGCGTAATGCGTTAAAACGTATTCAATCTGGTGAATATGCGAAGATGTTTATTAGTGAAGGTGCGTTGAATTATCCTTCTATGACTGCTCGTCGTCGTCAAAATGCTGCTCATGGTATTGAAGTAACTGGGGCTAAGTTACGTGCAATGATGCCTTGGATTAAAGCAAACAAAATCATTGATAAAGAGAAAAACTAATCTTTATTGATAAATGAAAAAGCAGAGTAGAAATATTCTGCTTTTTTGTTGGGGGCTAAATTTCGTGCCTTGCACTTCGAAACAAAACGGTGTTTTGTTCTCGTTCATACCTTGGATTAAAGCAAACAAAATCATTGATAAAGAGAAAAACTAATCTTTATTGATAAATGAAAAAGCAGAGTAGAAATATTCTGCTTTTTTGTTGGTTGCTAAGTTTCGTGCCTTACACTTCGAACAAAACAGTGTTTTGTTCTCGTTCATACCTTGGATTAAAGCAAACAAAATTATTGATAAAGAGAAAAACTAATCTT
>JBHACK010000223.1:0-10019 GCA_041854545.1 Acinetobacter sp.
CACTAAAGCTACACCAAATGCCGATGCAGTCGTGAACCCTAATCAATTAGGCTGTGAATTTCCAAGTAAAGCCTTAGCAGGTGTAGGCGTTGCTTTTTATGTGTTGGCACGTTTAGCCAGCGTTCGACAAAATCAAGGAAAATCAACAACAAAAGTAAGCCAATATCTCGATTTAGTGGCATTAGGTACATACGCTGATGTTGCCAGTTTAGATTATAACAACCGCATTCTGATTGATGCAGGACTAAAACGCATTCGCCAACATCAATGCCGATTAGGCATTTTAGCCTTGCTTGATGTGGCAAAACGCCGTGCAGATAAATTGATTGCCCAAGATTTTGGCTTTGTGTTGGGGCCTCGACTGAATGCCGCAGGACGTATGGACAATATGCAAATTGGTATAGAATGCTTATTAGCCGATGATTGGGACACCGCATATAGCTTGGCACAACGGCTCAACCAACTCAATATTGAACGTCGCCAAGTCGAACAGCAGATGAAAGAACAAGCCTTATTGGAAATCGAACATCTACAACTGCGAGAACATGAATTACCATCAGCATTGGTGATGTTTGAACCGCATTATCATCAAGGTGTGATTGGCATTGTCGCAGGACGTTTAAAAGAGATTTACCATCGCCCAAGCATTGTATTTGCCGAAGATATTAACCCTGATTTACTCAAAGGCTCGGCACGTTCAATCGATGGCGTTCATATTCGAGATATGATTGAGCGAGTCGCAGAACAATCACCACATTTAGTCAAATATTTTGGCGGACATTCAGCAGCGGCAGGCTTAACCATTGAAAAACAATATTTTCAAGCCTTTAAAGATGAGTTTTGTCGCTTAGTGGCGGAGCATGATGAATCTTTATTTCAAGCAAAACTTTGGACAGATGGCGAATTATCGCCCCAAGATTTCCAACTTGCAACCTTAGAACAGATTGAACAATTTGCACCGTGGGGACACAAATTCCCAGCTCCTATTTTTCAAGGAACGTTTGATGTTGTGGACTATCGCTGGTTAAAAGAACAACATTTAAAACTGTTTTTACAGTTGGACAATGGGCAAGTGGTCGAAGCCATCGGCTTTTATGCAAAAGAAAAATGGGACTTTCAACCACAACAACGTCAGGTGTTTTTAGTTTATGAATTAAGCAAAAATGAGTTTAATGGTGTGGTCAATTTGCAGTTACAGATTTTGCATTTAGAATAAAAAATGGGCAAAATTGCCCATCTTAGCTAAGGGTTAGCAACTAAAATCCATCACTAAATAAACCGTATTTTTTTCTTTTTTAACTTCGGCTTGACCACTATCACACATTGCATCACTATCTGTTACACGCTTAAACTTTTTTTGTTTTAACATCTGATATTGAGCATTCGACATCGGTTTAAAGGTAACATAATTGCCAGATTCGCCACTTTCTAAACCGCTATACATGGTTAAACTTTGAATTGGTAAACCATATAATGTCGCATTTTTTAAAGGAATGGTGATTTCGGCAACATCTTCACCTGACACACGAGCAGGGAGCATATCCGCACGGTAAGGCTGTGGAATAGTTGAATAATTTCCTTGTTTTGCAGATTTACTTAATGTAGCTTGCACACTTGTCCATGTACCTGTAAACGTATGATTGCGAATTTTCTCCATGATTGCAGAGTTTTCAGCTTTCGTTTCCCACGATTGAAACACAGGTGTCCAATCCGCACTATAACTGAAACTGGAAACCAAACTTAATACGCTAGCCAAAAAGATTTTTTTCATGATGTTCTCCATTAAAGCCATTGTTTTCATTGTATAAATAATCATCTTAAAATTCAAGCATAAAAAATCCCCAACATTGGATAATATTGGGGATTTTTTTAGATTAAAAATTAACCTTGTGGAATATCTTTCATCGTTAATTTGATACGACCACGGTTGTCCACATCTTGCACTTGAACATTGACCGTTTGACCTTCTGCTAATACATCAGAAACGTTAGCAACACGCTCATTTGAAATTTGAGAAATATGTACTAAACCATCTGTCCCCGGTAAGATGTTTACAAATGCACCAAATTCCGCTAAACGCACCACTTTACCTGTATAGATTTTCCCCGGTTCAACTTCCGCAGTAATGGCTTGAATTTTTGCAACAGCAGCACGAGCAGATGCTTTTGACTCACCAAACACACGCACTGTTCCGTTATCTTCAATATCAATCGCTGCACCAGTTTCTTCAGTAATTGAGCGAATTGTTGCACCGCCTTTACCAATGACATCACGGATTTTTTCAGGGTTGATTTGAATCACTTCAAAGGTTGGTGCATATGCAGATAATTCAGGACGAGCACGAGAAATGACTTTATTCATTTCATTTAAAATGTGCATACGACCTGCATAGGCTTGATTTAATGCCACTTCCATAATTTCTTCGGTGATACCTTCAATTTTGATGTCCATTTGCAGAGCAGTAATACCATTAGCAGAACCTGCGACTTTAAAGTCCATATCGCCTAAATGGTCTTCATCACCTAAAATATCAGAAAGGACTGCAAAACGCTCACCTTCTTTTACTAAGCCCATTGCAATCCCTGCCACAGGTGCTTTTAATGGTACACCTGCGTCCATCAACGCTAATGACGCACCACATACAGATGCCATTGATGATGAACCGTTTGACTCTGTAATATCAGATACCACACGCAATACATAAGGGAAACGGTCAATCGGCGGTAAAACTGCTTGTACACCACGGCGAGCCAAACGACCATGACCAATCTCACGGCGTTTAGGGCCAGACTCACGTCCTGTTTCCCCTACAGAATACGCAGGGAAGTTATAGTGCAACATAAAGTTATCAGTTTGTGTACCTGCTAAAGTATCGACCATTAACGCATCACGAGTATTGCCTAATGTTGCAGTAACAAGGGCTTGTGTTTCGCCACGAGTAAATAAAGCTGAACCGTGAGTACGGTCTAATACACCCACTTGTACATCTAATTGACGCACGGTTTTGGTATCACGTCCATCAATACGTGGTTTGCCTGATAAAATGTTATCACGCACGGTACGATATTTTAAATCTTCAAATAAATATTGAACTTCTTCGGCAATGCCTTCTTCTGCATCTTCAGGTACGAATTGAGCAACCGCTTCTTCATATAACGCATCTAATGCGGCATAACGCTCTTGTTTAATAGCAATGGTATAGGCTTCAGAAATTTTAGCTTCAAATGCTGATTTTAATTGCGTACGCAATTCTTCATTGTGAGTAGGAGCAACCCAATCAGATTCTTTGGCACCAACTGCAGCTGCAAACTCTTTAATCGCTTGAATTGCAATTTGCATTTCATCATGACCGTACAATACTGCACCTAACATTTGGTCTTCAGAAAGTTCTTTCGCTTCAGATTCAACCATTAACACCGCAGACTCTGTTCCAGCGACCACTAAATCCAAGTCAGATTGAGCCATTTGCTCATAATTTGGGTTTAAAACATATTCACCGTTGATTAAACCAACACGAGCCGCACCTACTGGGCCACGGAATGGCGTACCTGCAATCGCTAATGCAGCAGATGTTCCAAGCATAGCAGCAATATCCGCTTCCATTGACTTATCAGAAGAAATAACGGTTGCTGTTACTTGTACTTCGTTATAATAGCCTTCTGGGAATAATGGACGGATTGGACGGTCAATTAAACGAGAGATTAAGGTTTCCGCTTCAGTTGCACGACCTTCACGCTTACCATATCCACCTGGAATACGACCTGCAGCATATTGTTTTTCTTGATAGTTTACAGTTAATGGGAAAAAGTCTTGCCCAGCTTTAGCGGTTGGTGCAGCAACAACGGCAACAAGAACTGTTACACCGCCCATCGTAATAACGACAGTATTCGCTTGACGTGCAATACGACCTGTTTCTAAAACAACGGTATATTGACCATATTGAAATTCTTTACGAACAATATTAAACATTGACATTTTAAATATCCTAATTTGAGTATGAAATGTAATGTTAGCCCCTAAGGTTTATCATCATTGCAATGGAAAATAATGATAAAACTTAGAAGCTCAAAAACGTACATTTCAATGTGTAAAAAGAACAAAAAGAGCGAATGCTATCATTCGCCCTTTTTACCGTTTATTGCCATGTATAGAAAGTTCTAGCCATAGCGAGAAGATGGTTTTCAGTTATAAACCCAAGTATGGTTGTAAGTCCTGAAACCATCATCATGATTAACGACGTAAACCTAAAGTGTTGATTAACGCAGTGTAACGCTCGTGGTCTTTACGGTTTAAGTAGTCCAATAATTTACGGCGTTGGTTTACCATACGAATCAAACCACGACGGCTGTGGTGGTCGTGTTTATGCTCTTTGAAATGACCTTGTAAGTCATTGATTTGAGCAGTTAATAATGCAACTTGAACTTCTGGTGAACCTGTGTCGTTTTCAGAACGAGCAAATTTAGCAACGATTTCAGCACGTTGAGCTGTTGTTAAAGCCATCGTAATCTCCGAGATGCTTAGTTAAAAATCATGATGATAAGTCTAATTGTAGATGTATGGATAACACAAGTTACAATTAGTCGCCGTGCATCACTACAGCGAAAATTTCGCCATAGTTTAACGGATTTTCAGGAAAATTGCAAAGCGTTTTCAAACATTGTATGATGAAGAATTGTTATCTTTACATGAGTATTTGAAGATGTCTAGTGTACAACAGCTTGTGGAACAAGCTCAAAATCAAAGCATTGCTTTTGCCGATGTGTTAGCGTTTATTGAGCAACGTTATCAACATCAACCAACTGCATTTAAAAATGGTGCAAATCAAAATCAAAGCACCGAAAATCAAGGTAGTGCAAAAGTATTTTATTTTGCTCAACTCAATGGTTTATCTAAAGAGCAAACTTTGGCGTTATTTGCGGAACATTATCAAGCGGTGTTAAATACACCTGAAGGGACTGACCATCAAAATATTCGTCAATTTATGCAACATGGTTGGGACGGTATTGTATTTGATGGCGTGGCATTAAGTGAACGTTAATCAAACCTAAAAAAATAGGGCATTTATAAAAAATGCCCTATTGGTTTTCATCAAAAGGAGAAAAAGATGAATGTGGATAAATGTAATGGATTTATTAAAAAAAGTCAAGAGAAACATTGCTAAAAACAATAACATTGCTGAACATTTCTGCCATCTTATTTGTCGTATCATTGAGTATAATAGTGGCTTGATGATATTGCAGTCGGGGGAATAAATCATGCAACAAATTTTAATTGTAACAGGATTATCAGGGGCAGGAAAATCGTCTGCACTCAATGTATTAGAAGATACTGGCTATTATTGTATTGATAATTTACCTTTATTGCTTTTACCTGAATTAGTGGAAAAAATTACTCAACAACAGCAAGTAGAGTTTCTAGCCTTAGGGGTGGATGTTCGCAGTACGCAACATGATTTTGTACAATTTGAACATATCTTATCCTTATTAAGGCATTATTGTGCGGTTGATGTGATTTATATTACCGCAGAATTACAAGAATTAATTGCTCGGTTTAATTTATCTCGCCGTCCGCACCCCTTAGCATGGAAATATTCAACTTTAAGCGAATGTATCGAACAAGAAAAACATTTATTATCACCGATTCAAGAATATGCAAATTTACATATTGATACCACAGATAAAAGTGTACATGATATTAAATATGCGTTATTGCAAAAATTAAATAAACAACCTGAATTAACGGTGATTATACAATCCTTTGGTTTTAAATATGGCGTACCTTTAGATACCGATTTTGTGTTTGATGTACGACATTTACCTAACCCACATTGGAATATGGAATTACGCCCCTTATCAGGCTTAGATGAACCTGTACAAGCATTTTTATCCGCCAGCGAGCAGGTGAATGAAATGGTCAATGATGTAACGGCATTATTTAGTAAATGGTTGCCAAATTTTGCTCAAAATAATCGCCATTATGTTACTCTAGCGATTGGCTGTACAGGCGGACAGCATCGCTCGGTTTATATGGTTGAGCAGTTAAAACAACGTTTACAATACCAATGGACAGTACAAGTGTTACATCGTGAACAAAAACGTTGGGCTAAATAAAAATAGCGTGAAAATTATTCACGCTATTTGATGATGTTTGAGAATAAATTAATCAGCTAAAATTAATTGACTTAATTCATCAACATATTCTTGCATTGGGCGAGTATGTTCTGATTGACGGCTTTCAATATTTAAGCGTAATAACGGTTCAGTATTGGACGCACGAATATTTAAACGCCAATGTCCAAAATCTAAACTGACCCCATCGGTACGGTCAATGCTTGGATTTTGAGCTTGATAATGGTCAAAAATGCGTTGAATTGTGGCTTGAGCATCTTGCACTTTAAAGTTAATTTCACCGCTACATGGGAATTTTGCAATCATCTCTTCCACTAAGCTAGATAACGATTGACCTGTTTCAGACAATAACATCACCACTAATAACCACGGAATCATGCCACTATCACAATAGGCAAAATCACGGAAATAGTGGTGAGCAGACATTTCACCGCCATAAATGGCATTACTTTCACGCATTACATCTTTAATAAAGGCATGACCAGATTTTGATTGAACCGCTTTCCCTTTATAACGCTCAACAATATCCAAGGTATTCCACACTAAACGTGGGTCATGGACAATTTTTGAACCAGATTTTTGCAATAAAAAGGCTTGAGCCAATAAGCCAACAATATAATAACCTTCGATAAATTGCCCTTTTTCATCGAACAAGAAACAACGGTCAAAATCACCGTCCCATGCAATGCCCATATCGGCTTGATGTTCTAACACCGCATTTGACGTACTGGCACGATTTTCCACTAAGATTGGATTTGGAATACCATTTGGGAAATTGCCATCTGCTTCATGATGAATTTTGATAAATTCAACAGGAATTTCAAGCTGTTGGAATTGATATTCTAATTCATCAATCACATGACCTGCTGAACCATTGCCTGCATTCACCACTAATTTTAATGGACGGATTTTTTTAGGTTGAATGTAGCCCATTAAATGTTCTACATATTCCGATAACATATTGATTTTTTTAGTTGTGCCACGTTGCTCCACACGCTCAAACTTCCCTTTTTCTGCTAATTGCTGAATCTCTTTTAAGCCTGTTTCACTGCTGATAGGACGAGCCAGCTCACGCACCAACTTCATGCCATTATAATCCATAGGGTTATGGCTTGCGGTAATTTCAATTCCGCCTTGAACATTCAAATGGAACGCTGAAAAATACACTTCTTCTGTCCCTGTCATGCCCAAATCCCACACGTCCACGCCTGCATCATTTAAGCCTTGAATGGTCGCTTGTTTTAAACTTTCGCTGGTTAAACGCACATCACAACCAATCACCACCGTTTTTGGCTGATAAATTTGCCCATACGCACGCCCAATACGATACGCAATCTCTTCATTTAACTCTGTGCCAAGCTGACCACGAATATCATAGGCTTTAAAACAAGTGTATTGTGCAGGTTTAAAATATTTTGGTTTAAATTTAGTTACAGTCATATTGAACCATCTCATTTACTATAATTATTTTATTATACCTTTTTAAACAACAAGATGGGAGATGAGTGAAGTGAAAAGACGATTTTTTTGTAAGTTCACTTTACGACATCGAGCGAGCAGAGTAAAATAGCACAGAATTTCATAAAATTTTAGGTCATTTTTAGTGATGAAAATAATGAAAACATAGCGTGCATTTATAATGATAAAAACATTTATTCTTCAGAGATGGTCAGTATAATATCCACACACTCAAAAAAGAATAAATCAGTTTTGCAAATAAATCAATTTTCCATTTTCCCATTCAACAAGCGTTAGAGAAATTAATATGGCACAATTTGCAGTGATTGGTTTAGGCAGTTTTGGCGGAACGGTTGCCAAACAATTAGTTCATTTAGGACATGACGTATTAGGGATTGATAATATTAAAAAAAATGTAGAAGACTTTGCAGAAATTCTCACCTACGCCGTGATTGCTGATGCCAGCGATGAATCGGTTTTAGAAGAATTAAACCTACAAAATTACGAAGCAGTTGTGGTAGCGATTGGTGAAGATATTGAAGCCAGTATTTTATGTGTACTACATTTAAAAAATATGGGGGTAAAAAAAATATGGGGTGCCGCTAAAACTAAAGCCCATCACATGATTTTATCGCATTTAAGTGTAGATAAAATTATTCACCCTGAAGAAGATATGGGAATGCGTGTGGCAAATGCTTTAAATTATCCAATCGTCAGCCGATATATGGCATTAGGTGATGACCATTTTATTGTAAAAATTAAAGTACCTGCTCCATTAGTAGGATATAATCTATCACAACTCATTAAACAAGAATTAACCATTAATTTAATTGTATTTAAACGTGGACGAGAAGTTTATAAAAAAATCCCTGAAGATTTAAATTTAGAATTGGGCGATATTTTAGTGTTAGAAGGTTTTATTTTTGATTTAAAGAAACTTTATACACGTTATTTTGAAAACTAATGATAGATTAATATGTTGCTCGATAGTTTATTAAAAAAACGTAAAGTTAATTTAAGCCCGCCAAGTTTATTAGCCATCAGTTTTTTATTGTGTATTTTAATTGGCGGAATTTTGTTAAAACTACCTTTTTCCCATCATGGTGATTTAACGTGGGTACAAGCCATTTTTACCGCAGTTTCTGCTGTAACAATTACAGGATTATCCGTTGTTAACATTGGTGAGCATTTAACTTTATTTGGACAATTTGTAGTATTGGCTTTAATTCAAATTGGCGGATTAGGATTTATGACCTTTGCGATTATTGCGGTATTAAGTTTATCCAGTAAAGTCGCATTAAAACAACAGTTAATGGCTCAAGATAGTTTAGACCAAACCAGTTTATCTAAAGTGGGATTTATTGCCAAAGGTGTATTTTTATATACGTTATTTTTTGAATTTATTGGATTTGTTTGTTTAAGTTGGATTTGGTCAGCACATCATTCCTTAAGTGAAGCGATGTATTATGCTTTATTTTATAGTATTTCTGCCTTTAATAATGCTGGATTTTCTTTATTTGCTGATGGATTAGTGGGTTATGATTTTCCGCCTTTGGTGTTTATTATTACCAGCTTATTATATATTTTAGGGGGATTAGGATTTTTAGTGTTGATGGATATTCGCCGTCATCGCCGTTGGAAAAAATTAAGTGCAAATAGTAAAGTGATTTTATCAGGGACATTATTTTTAAATCTTTTTGCTTTTATTTTTATTTGGTTATTGGAAGCTAAAAACCCTGCAACATTAGGGGCGATGTCTTTTTCTGACCAAGCAGTTCATGCGTGGTTTCATGCAACGGTTCCCCGTTCTTCAGGGTTTAATAGTATTGATACCAGTCAATTAACCCCTGCCAGTAGTTTTATTACGATTTTATTAATGTTTATTGGTGGTGGTTCATTAAGTACCGCAGGGGGAATTAAAGTTGGAACATTTGTGATATTATGTTTAAGTACTGTTGCATTTTTAAGACGGCAAGATGAAGTATTTATTTTTAAATATGAAATTCCACAAGCAACGATTTTAAAAGCATTAGCAGTAACATTAATTACCTGTGTATTAATTTGTATTGGTGTGTTTTTTATTTTATTATTTGACCCTAAAGTTAATTTTATGGATTTAATGTTTGAAGTGGTTTCTGCAACGTGTACCGTTGGATTATCTCGTGGTTTAACAGGGCAATTATCGGACGCAAGTTTGTGTGTATTGATGATGTTAATGTTTGCAGGGCGTTTAGGGCCTTTAACCTTGGCATATTTAATTGCAACACCGAAGAAAAGCCGTATTAAACACCCAACGACTGATATTCAAATTGGTTAATCCTACTTTTATTTTCTAAAAATAGAATGGCGAAAATTAATACGCTTTCGACTAGGTATTTAAGAAAGAGTATGTTACTATTTTTGATAAATTTAATAAAAATCATCTGGGGGTCG
>JBHACK010000224.1:0-9497 GCA_041854545.1 Acinetobacter sp.
AGGGCATCCTGACATTTCGTATTTGCAATTAAAAATGAGAAAAATCGCAGATTTTCAAGGAAAATTGTGCAGTTGATATTGAAATATCAACAAGCAATTTGACGATGAAAATCAAGATTTAGCCATTTTTAATGCAAAAACGCGATTTCATTTCTAAAATGATTGCCAAATTGTAATCAGTGTTATGAAATGTCAGGATGCCCTAATCTTTATTCCAATCTCATCACGATGATTTATTTACAAACGCTTGTAACATCATCACCACTTCATGCAAAGGCAATCCAACCACATTGGTATAACTCCCTTGAATTTGTGGAATAAATTGGCTGGCAATCCCTTGAATGGCGTAGGCACCTGCTTTTCCTAAAGGTTCGCCTGTTGCCCAATACGCTTGCATTTGCGGTTCTGTTAAAGGCTGAAATTGTACTTTTGTTGAAACAACACAACAACGCTGTTGCTGTTGCGTAGTAACACAAACCCCTGTTAAAACATCATGCCAACGTCCAGAAAGTTTTGACCACATCGCCATTGCTTGTTCAAGCGTTTCGGCTTTGCCCATAATTTCACCATCACAACAAACCGTTGTATCCGCTGAAATTATCAAATGTTGTGGATATTGAGCTAAAATAACACTTGCTTTTTCAATGGCTAAGCGTTGTACATAGCTTTCTGCCGATTCATTTTCTCGTACATCTTCATTAATATCAGGCGATACAATCTCAAATTGTAAGCCTAATTGCTGTAATAATTCACGGCGACGTGGTGAACTCGATGCTAGAATCAATGGAATAGACAGATTTAAACTCGCCATCGTTTTAATAACCAAAAAATAACAGGAAAAACCGCAATACTACTTAATAAAGGTTGCCAATGACGTGAACTGACAAAAGGAACATCTGCAAGACTTAAGCCAATCCACATCACCAACACATAAAACAATACCGCAACCCCACTAATTAACCATAAAAATAAAAATGGAATATAGGCAAATTCTCGTGTTAATAACCGTGCAATAAAGCCAAGAATCACAAAGCTTAAGGCATTTGCACCCAAAGGTAAGCCAAGCAATAAATCAGTAAATAATCCCATTGCAAAGGAAAACCACACCCCACACCATGTTGGCTGACACATCACCCAAAACAAGGTAATCAAAAACATAAAATGCGGACGCCAACCTGCAATCGAATAAAGTAAGGGATAGACCATTAACACCGATGACACAACGACCGAAAGTATAATCACGACTAATGGGTCATTGCGTAAATAGTCTAAAATCTTATGGATTGGCATGCGGTTGTTCCTTCGCCAAAGAGTTTGAGAATAATAAGGCAACGTGTTGAATTGCAGATAATTTTGATGCAGGCGTTACGGTAATTTCCGCAAACTCATCGGTATTATGCCGTTGAATGCGAGCAACTGTTCCAATAAAATATCCTGCAGGGAAATTCGGGCCCAAGCCTGAACTATAAACTTTGTCCCCGACTTCAATATTGGCATTGGTTGCCACATATTTCATTTCCAACTTTTCTAAATCCCCAATGCCCGACACAACCGCACGCATACCTGTTCGCTCAATTCGTACCGATAAAGAATGTTCTTTATCCGATAACAATAAAATTCGGCTACTGTGCGGATACACATCAATCACTTGACCAATCACCCCATCATGGTCAAGGACAATTTGCCCTTCATACACTGAATCATTTTTGCCACGATTGATAATCAAAATATGACGTAATGGGTCAGCATCGGTGCCAATCACTTCCGCCAAACGAATACGACCATCTAAAATCAATGGGGTATCTAACAAACCACGCAAACGGGCATTTTCAGCGGACAACTCTGCCAATTTTTGTAAGCGAACTTGAGCCTGTAACAATTCAGCCTTTAACGCTCGATTTTCTCGTGCCAACTGGTCAGGAGATTCTGTTTTTAATTCTAACCAATTTAAAGAAATAACAGGGAAATGTGCTGCTGCATAGATAGGATTATAGGCTGCACGCAAAACATCACGTGCAGGTTGAGTTAAATTTGGAATTCGCCAATCTAAGAATAAAATGATTATTGACGCAATACACGCAATAATCAATGCACGGTACGTTGGCGGTTGCCGTGAAAAAATATTCTGCTGTGGCACAGGCTTATCCTAGCTTAGCCCACAAACAACATATCATGGTTTGGATTATCAAACAATGATAATACTTTACCACCACCACGAGAAACACACGTTAATGGGTCTTCTGCCACTAACACCGGTAAGCCAGTTTCCTGTGCTAAAAGTTTATCTAAATTACGGAGTAATGCTCCACCACCTGTTAAAATAATTCCACGTTCAGCAATATCCGCTGAAAGTTCTGGCGGTGTTTCTTCTAATGCCACTTTAACCGCAGCAACAATATCTGCCAATGGGTCAGAAATTGCCTCTAAAATTTCAGTCGAATTAATGGTTACGCTAGTTGGTACCCCTTCTGCAACACTACGACCACGCACTTCAACTTCTAAGACTTCATCATCTTCCATTGCTTTTGCGACTTGTTGTTTAATATGTTCAGCCGTTGTTTCACCAATCGCACAACCGTGAGCTTTACGCACATGATTCAAAATATAATCATCAAGTAAATCACCGCCCACACGCAATGAATCAGCATATACACAACCTTGTAATGCAATCACCGCAATTTCTGTTGTACCACCGCCAATATCCACAACCATTGAGCCACGTGCTTGCTCTACAGGTAAGCCTGCTCCAATCGCTGCCGCCATTGGTTCTTCAATTAAACGCACATCTCTCGCTCCAGCATTTAATACAGCTTGACGAATGGCACGGCGTTCTACTAAAGTAGATTTACAAGGCACACACACCACCACACGAGGTGCAGGAGGAATTAAACGTTTTTCATGTACTTTCCCAATAAATTGGTGAAGCATGGTTTCAGTTACTTCAAAATCTGCAATCACGCCATCTTTCATTGGTCGAATTGCCGAAATATTTGCAGGAGTACGTCCCAACATCTGCTTGGCATCTTCGCCAACAGCTGCCACAATATTTTGTGAGCCATTATGACGAATCGCTACAACTGTTGGTTCATTTAAAATAATGCCACGTTCAGGGGCATAAATTAATGTGTTTGCCGTACCTAAGTCTATCGCAAGGTCTTGCGAAAAAAAGCCTAGAAGTCGTTTTAAAATCACGGGTCGCATTCCCAATTAAACAATATGTGAAGCAAAGTGCTAAATTTAACGAAATATGATAAATTAAACAAGTCAAATATACATTATACTCTATATTGTATAAATTATTCACCTAGATGAGGTAATTTTATGTCAAAAGTTGATACAACAACTGATGAACTGCTGAATTCTCAAACAGTTTCCGATATTGCGAAACTCGCAAAACTCTCGTTTGATGATTCTCAATGCGTTGAATATGCTCAAAGTTTAAATAAAATTTTAAGCATGATGCAAGATTTACAACAATTTAATACCGATGGTGTTGAACCATTAAAAAGTCCATTCGATAATGCTCAACCTTTGCGTATTGATAATGTAACAGAACGTAATAAACGTGATGAATACCAAGCGGTTGCCCCTGCAACACAAGATGGCTTATATCTCGTTCCACGTGTTATTGAATAACTTTTATACATTTAAACGTTTAAGATATTAAATTATGACTGACTTACATCACCTTTCCATTGCTAAGCTAAGTGAAGGCTTGCAAACTGGTCAATTTTCATCTCGTGAATTGACACAACATTATTTAAATCGTATTGCTAAACTTGATACACAAGTAAATTGCTTTGTTACTGTAACTGCTGAACAAGTCCTTGCAGAAGCTGATTTAGCTGACCAAGCCCGCAAAGCAGGTACGGCAGGCATATTAACAGGGATTCCATTAGCTCATAAAGATATTTTTTGTACCCAAGGGATTCGCACCTCTGCGGGTTCAAAAATGTTAGATAATTTTATCTCACCTTATGATGCAACCGTCGTTGCCAAAGCAAAACAAGCAGGTTTGGTTACACTAGGTAAAGTGAACATGGACGAATTTGCCATGGGTTCAACTTCTGAAAGTTCTTACTATGGAGCAACCAAAAACCCTTGGAATTTAGAGCGTGTACCGGGGGGGTCATCTGGTGGTTCAGCATCTGTTGTTGCTAGTGATTTAGCCCCATTTGCAACAGGAACCGATACAGGCGGTTCAATTCGTCAGCCTGCATCATTCTGTGGGATTACTGGTTTAAAACCAACTTATGGACGTGTTTCTCGTTTTGGTATGATTGCGTATGCGTCAAGTCTTGACCAAGGGGGGCCAATGGCTCGTTCTGCGGAAGATTGTGCATATTTAATGAATGCGATTGCAGGACATGATGAGCGTGATTCTACATCTGTTCAGCGTGAAGTAGATGACTACGTCGCAAATTTAAATGCAACATCGCTTAAAGGTTTACGCATTGGCATTCCAAAACAATATTTTAATGTGCAAGGTTTAGCCAGCGATGTCAAGGCTCGTGTAGAAGAATCTTTAAAAAAATTAGAAGAACTTGGGGCAATTTTAGTTGAGATTGACTTAACGATGGTTGATGCCTATGTCCCAACTTACTATCTGATTGCTCCTGCAGAAGCATCATCAAACTTATCTCGTTATGATGGAGTGCGTTATGGCTATCGCTGTGAAAATCCTAAAGATTTAGATGATTTGTATAAGCGTTCTCGTTCTGAAGGTTTTGGTGCGGAAGTACAACGCCGTATCTTAATTGGAACCTATGCTCTATCAGCAGGTTATTATGATGCGTATTATGTTAAAGCTCAAAAAGTACGCCGTCTGATTCAACAAGATTTCTTAAAAGCCTTTGAACAGGTTGATGTGATTGCATCACCATCGGCTCCAACGACTGCTTATAAAATTGGGGCATCATTAGACCCTGTTGAAATGTATTTGGGTGATATTTATACCCTTGCAGTAAACTTAGCAGGATTACCAGCAATTAATGCTCCTGTTGGTTTTGACAATGAGCAGTTGCCTGTCGGTTTACAGTTGATTGGTAACTATTGGTCAGAATCACAATTACTTTCAATTATTCATCAATATCAACAGCAAACAGACTGGCATTTACAACGTTCGCCAGTTGCTCAGGAGAATGTGTAATGGCAAAACTTATTGATGGTTGGGAAGTGGTCATCGGTTTAGAAATCCATACACAACTCAATACCAATTCTAAAATTTTCTCTGGTTCAAGCATTGCGTTTGGTGCAGAGCCAAATACTCAAGCCAGTTTGATTGATTTAGCATTACCGGGGGTTTTACCTGTGCTCAATGCTGAAGTGGTCAACAAAGCGATTCGTTTTGGTTTAGGCATTAATGCGGAAATCGACCGTGCATCGGTATTTGCTCGTAAAAACTATTTCTATCCTGACTTGCCGAAAGGCTATCAAATCAGTCAGATGGATAATCCGATTGTTGGCAAAGGCTATATCGACATTTTCCTTGAAGATGGTTCGAGTAAACGTGTCGGCATTACCCGTGCTCATTTGGAAGAAGATGCAGGCAAATCCTTACACGAAGATTTTACAGGCATGACAGGCATTGACTTAAACCGTGCAGGTACTCCATTGTTAGAAATCGTATCAGAACCTGATATGCGTTCAACTGAAGAAGCGGTTGCCTATGTGCGTGCAATTCATACCTTAGTCCGTTGGTTAGGCATTTCTGATGGAAATATGGCGGAAGGTTCTTTCCGTTGCGATTGTAACGTATCTGTCCGCCGTCCTAATGAGCCATTTGGTACACGTTGCGAATTAAAAAATATCAACTCATTCCGCTTTATTGAAAAAGCCATTGATGTTGAAATTGAACGCCAAATCGACATTTTAGAAAGTGGCGGAAAAATTATCCAAGAAACTCGCCTATTTGACCCAAATAAGATGGAAACTCGCTCAATGCGTAGCAAGGAAGAAGCCAACGACTATCGCTACTTCCCTGACCCAGACTTATTACCTGTGCACATTTCAGAGCAACAAATTGCAGACATTCAAGCAGAAATGCCTGAATTACCAACCGCACGTCGTGAACGTTTTGTCAGCGATTACCAACTGCCTGAATATGATAGCCGTGTACTCACTCAATCTCGTGAAATGGCTGATTATTTTGAAGATGTGGTCAAATTTGCTGGGGGAATGGCTCAAGCAAAACTATCTGCAAACTGGGTTATGGTTGAATTGTCTGGAGCATTAAATAAAGCCAATTTAGAGATTGGTCAATCGCCAATTTCTGCTCAACAATTAGGCGGAATGATTGCTCGTATTGTCGATAATACCATCAGCGGTAAAATTGCAAAACAAGTGTTTGGCTATATGTGGGAGAGCGAAGGTAAATCTGCTGATGACATCATCGCTGAACACGGCTTAAAGCAAGAAACCGATACAGGTGCAATCGAAGCCATTATCAAAGAAGTTCTCGCCAATAATGAAAAAATGGTCGAAGAATATAAATCAGGTAAAGAAAAAGCCTTTAATGGTCTTGTCGGTCAAGTGATGAAAGCCTCTAAAGGAAAAGCAAATCCTGCTCAAGTCAATGAATTAATGAAAAAATTGATTGGTTAGACAAACATTTTTTCTATCAAGAGAACGGTAATTTAAAGATTACCGTTTTCTTTTTCAAAAAAGAAAAATCATTATCTTATTTCATTTTTAACTAAACAAAACACTATCTATTCCCATTTTACATTGTTATACTATATCAATGCGTTTTCTCATCTGCTTATGGTTGATATTTATTCAAATTTGGGTAACGCTCTATTTACCGTTTAATAATCAAATTGAACTTACTCAACCAACAACATCTATTCTGCTCTCTTCTGAATTACACAACTTTGAAGAGCCACAACAGTCAGCCCATACGCATCATGATAATGATTTTCATCAACATCGGCCTGTTGAAGAAGCAATTATCACAACCACTCCTGAACAGCAACATTCATCTCATCAAACACATTTTGAATGTTTTTATTGTCAAATCGTTCAGCAAGGTGTTGTTTCTCTTGAAGCCACTATACATTCGGTTTCAACGTCTATTCTTCAATCTATTGCCTATCATTATAGTGTTTATTACAGCTCATTCTCTCGGCAATTGATTGCTTTTTTACGCCCCTTTAGTCGGGCTCCTCCCATGTATCTTATTTAAATCAATCTAATTTTTACAATCTATGATGATTGTATTTCAGCATTATTTTTAAATAGGATACTGTCATGTCTAAACATTTGACTTTACACCCACTCGTTTTTGCAATTTTATGTAGTTTTAATCTTTCAGCATGGGCAACAACAGAACATCAACATCATCATGAACAAGTTGAAGAACTCGCCCCGATTGTAGTAACTGCCCAAGCCGTTGAAGATACCCAAGGCGTAACCACGACACTCAACCCTAAACAAGCAACTCAACCTATTCCATCCGCTGATGGTGCTGACTATTTACAAAGTGTGATGGGCTTTAATGCCGTCAAAAATGGCGGAAGTAATGGCGATGTAACCTTCCGTGGAATGTTTGGCTCACGTCTCAAAGTGATGACCAATGGCACGGAAAATCTTGGGGCTTGCCCTGGACGTATGGATTCACCAACTTCCTACATTTCACCTGAAAGTTACGATAATATCACCATCACCAAAGGCCCCCAAACAGTACGCTATCCACACTCTGCATCCGCAGTTACTGTAAACTTTGAACGCACTGCCCCACAATTTGATGACAAACCTTACCAAGGACAAGCCAGTGTCATGGCAGGTTCATTTGGACGATTAGACCACAATCTTGATACAGCCATTGGCAATAATAAAGGCTACCTTCGTTTAAATGCCAATCGCTCAACATCAAACGATTATAAAGATGGTGATGGTACACAAGTTCATTCATCATGGGAACGCTGGAATACAGACCTTGCACTTGGTTGGACACCAACAACGAATACTTGGCTTGAACTCTCTGCAGGAAAAGCCGATGGACAATCTGCTTATGCAGGACGAAATATGGATGGCACAAAATTTGCACGAGAAAGTTTAGGCTTACGTCTTGAACAAAAAAATGTAACCGATGTGATTAGCAAAATCCAAGCCCAAGTAAACTACCAGTTTAATGACCATGTGATGGACAATTTCACCTTACGCCAACCACCAATAACTGGGGCTAGAGCAAGCAACCCATCACGAGAAACGATAAATGCCCAACTTGCTATTACCCATGATTGGAATAAAACCCAATTTTTGACAGGCTTTGATTATTCAGAAAATACACACCAACGTCGCATGGGTACAGGTGATAGCTATAAAGCATTACCACGCACCACAGATATGAAATTTGATAGTTATGGTTGGTTTGGAGAATTGAGCCATCAATTCAACCCACAACACAAACTCATTACAGGGTTACGCTTTGACCGAGCAGAAATCGACCAAAAACTTACCAATCAACAACGCACAGAAACCCTACCAAGCGGTTTTATACGCCTAGAATCAGAAAATAAAGTAGGTGATACAACAACATACGCAGGTTTAGGCTATGTTGAACGCATTCCAGACTACTGGGAACTACGCATTGCCCCATCAAATAATGTGACACGCCATTTGATGGACAACCTAAAAAATGAAAAAACCTTACAACTTGATGTTGGCTACCAACAACAAAAAGGCAACCTTAAATCATGGGCATCTGCCTACACAGGTTTAATTCATGATTACATTCTCGTCCGCTATAATGGCACAGCTGTAAATAACGTAGATAATGTTGATGCAATCATTGCAGGCGTTGAAGGCGGACTTGGTTACACCTTTAATGACCGTTGGAATGTTGATGTCAGTGCAATGTATGCTTGGGGTAAAAATACCACAGACAATGCACCACTGCCACAAATTGCTCCTTTAGAATTCCGTACCAATTTACGCTATGTTCATGACCGCTATAGCCTTGGATTACTTTGGCGAGCAGTTGCTCAACAAAATCGTGTTTCACTTGGAAATGGAACAATAGTAGGATACGATTTACAAAAAAGTCGTAGCTTTAATACCTTTGCAATTAATGGTTCTTACCAGCTCACAGACGGTGTAAACTTATCATTAGGCATTGATAATCTCTTTGATAAAACCTATACTGAACACCTAAATAAAGCAGGTAGTATGGGACTTGGCTTTGCTAGCAACCAACAATTTAATGAAACAGGGCGTAACTATTGGGCTCGTGTTGATTTTAAATTCTAATCCATCTAGCTAAAATAAAAAACACGCTCTAATCTTTTTAGTTAGAGCGTGTTTTTTATATTGGCATAGCAAATAAAAGTAAGGCAAATAAAAAATCCCCTTATCAACAGGATAAGGGGATTTAAATAAAACGCTGGCGATGACTTACTCTCACATGGGAACCCCCACACTACCATCAGCGCTAAGTGGTTTCACTTCTGAGTTCGGGAAGGGATCAGGTGGTTCACACTTGCTATGGTCGCCAGCAA
>JBHACK010000225.1:0-2519 GCA_041854545.1 Acinetobacter sp.
ATATGGCGATGAAACCGCCAACGCATTTGCATTGGAAAAACGCCTTGTAAGACTTGGAAATGAACCAATGAGTTGAATCCAACCCAAATTGGGCTAAACAGTAAAACTGCTCCCATTAACAGTAAGGCATTGGATTTTTCTGCCCATAAGGTTTCAGGGGAATAGTGATTGAGCCAATCGACTAATTGCCCAACCCACGCATACAACATCGCTTCATAAATCCCCAATCCTGCGGTAAAGAGCATGAGTAAAAAAATCCAACCACGCAACCCCTTAGTACACGCCCATAAAAATTTAACAATATGGTCTCGGGGTAAATCGATGTGTTCCTGTGGATATGGATTTAGGCGGGATTCAAAAAAGCGGAAGAGAAATTTCATAATTCATCAAGATAAAATAAAAAAGCCATTATAACAAACTATTTCACCCTTCTCTCTTATCTTCCTGTAAGAGTTAATTTACAAGGTGTATCAATCTATGGAGTATTTTATGATATAATTTTTCTTTTGATTTAAATGGTTTATTATATGTCCATGATTGTTAGCATTATGCTATTGCACTTTTTAGCACAAATGACGCCCGGCCCTGACGTGCTGTTAATTAGTCAATTAGCGATTCGGCAAAATTTGCGTGTTGCTATTTATGCTGTTGCAGGGATTAGTTTAGGGATTGCGGTCTGGATTATATTAACGCTGACAGGATTAGGCGTATTATTACAACAATGGGCATGGTTTCAACCATTAATTATGGGATTTGGTGCGATTTTTTTAGCTAAAATGGGCTGGGCGATGTGTTCAGCAACATTAAAAACCTTAAAAAATCCAACCAATATTTTTGAAAATACCGATGAACCCCAAACAACATTATCGCATGGGCAATATTTAATTCAAGGCTTAATTACAAATTTAATTAATCCCAAAGCCTTAATTTATTTTGCCAGCGTTTTTTCTTTAGCCTTAAATTCACCACAAATTCAACAATTAAAATGGCTATTAGGAATTATCATTATTATTGAAACCTTTATTGTTTTTGTATTTTTAGCGTGGATTTTATCGAATCAACGGATTAAACCTTATTATCAAAAATATCATTATATCATTGATGGTTTAGCAGGCGTTTTATTTTTAGGTTTTGCGATTTGGTTGGCATGGCAAGCCATAACATTAATTATAAGCATGACAGCATAATATTATGAATACAGGTTCTAAATACCCAAAAATAACATGATTTTTGGGTATTTATTTGTGAGTAGGTTAATTTAAAGTGCTTGGATTTGTTGAATCCATTTCTGTTTTTGCGATGTTTCAATAAATGACGCATTAAATGAATTAATCGCCAGTTGTTTTAATTCATCTGTGGTTAAATCTAATGCTTGGGTAATCGCAATAAAATTATCATTCATATATCCGCCAAAATATGCTGGGTCATCTGAATTCACCGTAACACATACGCCTTTTTGTAATAATCTGCGGATATTATGCTGTTTCATATCATCTACAACGCATAATTTTAAGTTACTTAATGGACAAACCGTTAATGGCATTTGCTCATCAATTAAACGTTGTAATAAAACATCATCTTCTTCCGAGCGTACGCCGTGGTCAATACGATTGACTTTCAGTAAATCTAAGGCTTGCCATACATATTCTGGTGGGCCTTCTTCCCCTGCGTGAGCGACCACTAAAAAGCCAAGTTCACGAGCTTTGGCAAACACTCGCTCAAACTTTTCAGGCGGATGTCCAACTTCACTAGAGTCTAAACCTACGCCAATGATTTTTTCTTTAAATGGCAGGGCTTGTTCTAAGGTTTCAAAGGCAGATTCTTCACTTAAATGGCGTAAAAAACACATAATCAACTGTGATGTAATGCCTAATTTTTGCTCTGCATCTTGGCAAGCACGGTATAAACCATTAAAACAGGTTGCAAATGCAATGCCACGTTCAGTATGTGTTTGTGGGTCAAAGAAAATTTCGCTATGTACCACACGGTCTTCAGCACATTTCTCAAAATAAGCCCATGCTAAATCATAAAAATCTTGTTCATGAATCAGTACATTTGCCCCTGCATAATAAATATCTAAAAAAGATTGTAAATTATGGAAATTATAGGCATTTTTCACATCTTCAACAGTTTGATAAGGAATCGCAATTTGATTACGTTGAGCAATTTTAAACATCAATTCAGGCTCAAACGTGCCTTCAATGTGAACGTGCAATTCTGCTTTTGGTAAGGCTTGGATTAAAGCTAAATGGTTCATTTGGTCTTCATCAAATAGAAAAAATTTCTTTCGCATTATAGGGCGTATTGATATTACACAATATAGAGAAAAAATCAACACGCCCGACAACATTATCCACCAAAATAGAAGAATTTAAATACCCAAAGTACTGCAATAATCCAGACCATATATGGCACTTCGCTTGCTTTACCTGTACATAACTTAATCAACGCATAGCTAATAAAGCCCATCGCAATACCATCAGCGATTGAGTAAGTTAAAGGCATAAATACAATCGTTA
>JBHACK010000226.1:0-12477 GCA_041854545.1 Acinetobacter sp.
CCGTGTTTATGATATTCGTAACTATATTAAAGCAGGAAAATTGTGGGAGGCGTTTCATAGCCCTGAACGTTGCGTTTTATTGATTGATGAAATTGATAAAGCAGATATTGAGTTTCCTAATGATTTATTACATGAATTGGATAAAATGTCGTTTTATGTATATGAAACAGGCGAAACGGTAACTGCCATTCAGCGTCCTATCGTGATTATCACATCGAATAATGAAAAAGAATTACCAGACGCATTTTTAAGACGTTGTTTCTTCCATTATATTGATTTTCCAGATGAAAACACCATGCGACAAATTGTCGATGTGCATTTCCCCAATATTTCACAACGTCTGGTGAGTGATGCTCTGCACATTTTTTATCAATTACGCAAAGTACCAAATTTAAAGAAACCGCCATCGACTTCTGAATTAATTGATTGGATTACTTTGCTTTTAGCAGATAATTTACCTGAAGATATTTTATCCAATGGCACACAAAATGTGGCTCAACAGGCATTACCGCCTTATTATGGTGCATTGCTAAAAAATGAACAAGATGTGCAATTATTAAGCCGATTAGCCCATTTATTTAAACGGTCATAACGTTCATTTTGACCTTATTTATCATTCAATGATATACTAGAAATGATGGATAATATCATCAATAGGAGCATATTGTATGGTGATTGATTTACCGCCAATTTATCAACAGCAAATCGAACAACTTGCTAAAAATCAAGGTCTTAGTGTAAGTGAATATGTGATTAGTTTACTTCCAACACAAGATTATCAACCCAATGCTCAAACTGCTGAAAGTCTAAGAGAAAGCATCGCAGAACGAGAAACGAGCCAACGTTATACATCGATTGATGAGGCAATGCAAGATTTGCAACGCTTTATTCACTCTCATTGAATTAGGTTCAATCATGGCACGAGAGTTAATACTAGCAACTGCTTTTAAACGAGATGCACGCAAACATTACTTGGAACTGGTTAGCACAGCTTGGTACATGATATTAATCTACCTGAAAAGTATAAAGACCATGCTCTAACAGGCGAATGGAAAGGATTTCGTGATTGTCATATACGCCCTGACCTTGTCCTGATTTATAGCAAATATGATAATATCTTACAACTCAACCGCTTAGGAACTCATTCTGAGCTATTCTAAATGTTCATCAAATTTTTCTATACCCTACGTCAATATGGTGTGCCTGTTAGCACAGGTGAATTATTAGACTTAATTGATGCGATTCAACACGGCATTGTCTTTGCAAATATGGACGAATTTTATCAATTAGCACGTTTAATCATGGTCAAAGACGAGCGTTATTTTGATAAATTTGACCGAGCCTTTCAACACTATATACAAGGGATTTCCAGTTTAGAATTAGATGATATTTTAAGCCACGTCAAACAGATTCCAAACGCATGGCTAGAATTGGAGCTTGCGATTAAAAATCTATCGCCTGAAGAACGAGCAAAACTACAAAAAGCCAACTCTTTAGAAGAATTGCTCGATTTATTGCAACAACGTTTAAACGAACAAAAAGGCAAACATCAAGGCGGAAATAAATGGATTGGTACAGGCGGTACATCGCCTTTTGGACATTCTGGCGACCATCCTGAAGGCATTCGTATTGGCGGTGAAAGCCGCAAACGCTCTGCTGTCAAGGTGTGGGAACAGCGTCAATATCGTAACCTTGATGATGAACAACATTTATCCAATCGGCAAATGCAACTGGCGTTAAGACGGTTACGCAAATTTGCACGGCAAGGCTCGGCTGATTTTTTAGATATTGATGCAACAATTAAAGCAACGGTTCAAAAAGGCATTTTAGATATACAAATGATTCCTGAACGCCGAAATAGCGTTAAAGTATTAATGTTATTTGATATTGGCGGTTCAATGGATAATTATATTTATCAATGTGAACAGCTTTTTTCTGCCTGCAAGCTAGAATTTAAACGCCTTGACTATTTTTATTTTCATAATTGCATTTACGATTATGTATGGAAAGATAATCAACGCCGACAACAGAGCCGTATCAACACATGGGATTTATTAAACACTTATGGTGCTGATTATAAAGTGATTATTGTAGGCGATGCGAGCATGGCACCATACGAAATCAAAAGTGTTGGCGGTTCAGTTGAATATATGAATGATGAAACAGGCGAAGTTTGGCTGAAACGTCTTGTACAACACTTTGATAAAGTGGCATGGCTCAATCCTGAAGATGAACGTTATTGGTCATATACTGCGAGTATTGCCATGATTCAACAGCTTTTTAAGATGTATCCAATGACCTTAAAAGGCATTGAAGAGATGACTACTGAACTGGCAAAATAAAATTGAAAAATATTATTTAAAATTCCCCACTTCTTGCAAAAAAGTGCTAGAATAATCCAACTTCTCCAGTAGGAATGAATCGCCAGAATCATCAAACTCGATTCTCGCCACTTCCCTACATTTCACTTTACAAAAGGATAATCACTATGGCATATACATTACCAGAACTTGGCTATGCGTATGACGCATTAGAACCACATTTCGATGCAATGACGATGGAAATCCATCACACTAAACATCACCAAACTTATATCAACAATGCAAATGGTGCTTTAGAAGCATTACCAGAATTAGCAGACCTTTCTGCTGAAGAATTAATCGCTCAGTTAGATAAAGTTCCTGCAGACAAACGCACCTTCTTACGCAATAATGCAGGCGGTCATGCAAACCATACTTTATTCTGGACAATCTTAAAAACGGGTACAACACTTCAAGGCGAATTAAAATCAGCGATTGAGCGTGATTTTGGTTCAGTTGAAAACTTCCAAGCAGAGTTTGAAAAAGCAGCAGCGACTCGTTTTGGTTCAGGTTGGGCATGGTTAGTGCTTGATGAAGGCAAATTAAAAGTTGTTTCTACTGCAAACCAAGATTCTCCATTAATGGGTGAAGCGGTTGCAGGGTGCAAAGGTTATCCAATCGTTGGTTTAGACGTTTGGGAACACGCTTACTACTTAAAATTCCAAAACCGCCGTCCAGACTACATCAAAGCGTTCTGGAACGTGGTAAACTGGGACGAAGCATCTAAGCGTTTTGCTGAAGCTCAAGGCTAATTTTTAGCATTTAATAAAAAAGTGAAGTTAATGTTTTAACTTCACTTTTTTATTACTTTAAATCTGTTAGGTTTCGCTATCGCTCAACACTAACCTACTACATACCTACATTTAGTTATTTCATTTTAATAAATAAAATCCCTAAATGTTGTTTTGGAATAAAATTCTTTTGTTTCATTTCAAAACGTGTATCAGAGATTTTTTTGGTTTCGCCACTCCAACAAAAGGTTACAATTTCATCAGCATCACGTTCAATGGTTAATTTAAACTCTTCAATCGGTTTAATATTATTCGCTCCCATCACATAAATCATTTCTGAAAATGGCGGGCGGGTATTATTACCAATTTTTGCGGTTGAAGTTGTCATCAAATTCCGAATATTTGAGCCTGCACAATGCACTTTTAAGGTATCATTTGCAACTTCATCGCCTTTTCCAACAAGCGGTTTATAACTCGTACGAATTGCGGTTATTTTATCAGCTTTAAATGTTTGTTTCCAACCATAGACCATATCCGCAAACCATTGAATTTCATTACCTGATTCAATATAAGGACGAATCATGGCTTGAACTTTTTCATTGCTACAATTTGTCAAACGTTTAGTTGCAATCTCTTGACTACGGTATGCACGTGTCCATGGATTCATCAATTCTGATGATGTAAAACCACATTCTTTAAATTCTGTTGTCATTTCAACAAATTTTAATTTGTCCAACGTACCATCTGCTTTGATTGGATGTAAATAAGCACGCACGCTTTGTGTTGGCTTAATGGTTTTTCCATTTGCAATAAACGTCAATGAACCGGTTAATGCTCCTGTATCAGGATTATGTGCATCATAAATACTTTCAGCTTTTGGCAAAGTAAAGACGATGGTTTCGGTAACATCTTTTTTACTTGTATTTTTAAACTGATATGTCGCTTGTACACGTTTTTTACTAATAAATAAGTCTTCACCTTGCATGGTAATGGCTGGGTGCGAAATAAATTTAATGCCACCTGTGCCAATATAATCAATGGTACTTTTTGCCCACACTTGGCTACACCCAAGTGTGGTGAATAATGCCATTGTAAAAATAAGATGTTTCATAGAATTTACCTATTCAATCATTCTCTAGGTTGAGATGCTTTATACATTTGTATAAAAAATAAGTAGTTATAGAATAACTACTTATTTGATTTAACAATAACCTTCAAGCCGAGTTATTTTTAGTTTTTTGCCTAATTTTTGCTCTAAATCTGCAAGATAAAAGGCATCATCTTCCGATAAAAAGCTAATACTAATCCCATGTTTCCCTGCTCGTCCTGTACGTCCAATACGATGAACATAATCATCTGCTTGCTCAGGCAAGGTAAAATTAATCACATGAGAAATACCATCCACATGAATGCCACGTCCTGCCACATCTGTGGCAATCATAATTTGATATTTACCAGATTTAAAACCGTCTAACATTTTTAAACGTTTATCTTGGGCAATATCACCTGATAAAATTCCCACTTGATAATGTTTTTGTTTTAAATGTTCATAAATACGGTGAACTTGGTCTCGGCGATTGGCAAATACAATCACTTTTTCAATGGTTTCTTGTTGCAAAATATCTTGCAATAAGCGATATTTATCTTTATTTTCAACTAAATATAAACGTTGTTCTACATCAAGATTGGTTTTTTGTTCAGGCTCAATTTCAATATAGACAGGTTGATATAACCAGCGATGAGCTAAATTCATCACATCTTGATTAAACGTTGCTGAAAATAATAGAGTTTGCCGAGATTCTTTTTCAGGCGATGCACGAACAATACGCTTAACCGCAGGAATAAAGCCCATGTCTAATAAACGGTCAGCTTCATCAATCACCAAAAATTCCAGTTGGTCAAGCCAAATTTCTTTTTGCTCAAGAAAATCAATCAATCTTCCGGGAGTTGCCACTAAAATATCGATTGGATGTTTATCTAAACTGGCTTTTTGTTGCTCAAAGTCTACACCGCCCAATAAGGTTAATGTGGTGAGTGTGCTATAACGAGTTAATTGGCGACAATCTTGCTCAATTTGTAAAGCAAGTTCTCGTGTAGGTGCAAGAATTAAGGCTCTTGGTTCACCACGATAGCGGGGTGCTTGACTGGAATGATTTAGTAAATCATTGATAATACTGATTAAAAAAGTTGCGGTTTTGCCTGTACCTGTTTGAGCCAAACCAATAGCATCATGCCCTGCTAAGGTATAATGTAGTACCCGTTGTTGCACAGGGGTCATGCGTTGAAAACCCAATTTATCAATGGCTTTTTGTAAAGATGAATGTAAATTCAGCTCTTGAAATTGGGTTTTCATATGCGTTCTCTAATTACAGGGTAAAACTTTGTTTTGCCATGGACATACGTCCAGCCAATAATTTTTCAAATTCGTTTTTAAAACGGATACCTGCTGGCCCTTCAAGTTGAATCGCAAAGCCTTGTGGACGCATACCGACTTGACGTGGATTAATCCAAACAATTTTTCCTGTTACAGGGGCTTTAGGTACACCTGGGAAGGTAATCATCACTAATTTTGTTTCACCTAATGTTACTTTAACATTTGATGGTACAAACACCGCTCCCCCATTGACAAAGGGTAAGTAACTCGCTTGTAGTGAGTCAATATCTGGAATATTTAATGGAATCATCGTTCAGCCCTTAAACGTTCATCATTTTCATAACATAATGGTCAATGAATAACTGACTTTGTACATTTTGCATTAAAGATTGTTTACTGTGTTGAATTTCGGTATAGAGTTTAAACAGTTGCTCTAAACTTAAATATTCCACAATCTCGTGCAAATTTAAATCAATATTATAAACCGATTGTTGTAACTTGGTGCGAATCATATCACAAATTATCACTTCTAGCATATAATTAAACGCATTAAACGACATCATTTTTTGCCATTTTGTTGCATAAAACATCGGTTTATCTTTATATTTTAATAAGTTAAGCCAATCTTGCACAAACTCGGCACGGTGCATCATCCACTCACTTTCTGCCAATTCAAGGGCATATAATGGCATAGATTCTGCAATATTGAGCAAAACTTGCTGTTGTTGCTCGGTGATTTGATAATTTTTTTGGCTAATCAGCTGTTGTAAATAGAATTGAGCAAGTTGTGGGTCAATACGGTCTAATGCAAAATGTTGGGTACGACTGCGAATCGTGGCAGGTAATTTAAGATAATGCTCGGCTAATAAAATAATAATGACTCGTTCGCTTGGTTCTTCCAAAGTTTTTAATAAGGCATTACTCGATGCAATGTTTAAGGCTTCGGCAGGTTCAATGACTATCACCCGCCAGCCTTCTAAGGTTTGTTGTACAAAAGGCAAGATTTCACGGATTTTTTCAATTTTAATTTTTGCGGAACTTTTTGTTTTTTTAGTTTTTTCGCCTTTTTTTATCTCTTCTTCATCAGGGTGAATGTGCATTAAATGCGGGTGCATATCGGTTTTAAACCAAATACAACTTTGACATTGTCCACACGCACCATTTGCGGTTGGATTGGCACACAGCAACCATTGGACAAAATGTTGGGTAAAATCATGTTTACCACAACCTTTTTTTCCATAAAACAACAAAGCGTGTCCTAATTTAGGATAACGCTCTTGTAAATGTTGCCAAACACCTTGTTGCCACGGATAGACTTGTGGTGCAGAACCAATCTCAATCATGGTAAACGAAATTTAACCTTAAAATGGGGCAAATAATGCAACATCTAACGCATTTAAACGTTGTAAATCTTCAGGCGTATCCACACCAGCAGGCAAATTCACGTCAGCTTCACTAATGGCAATGCGATGACCATTTTCTAAAATGCGTAATTGTTCCAAACTTTCTAAACGTTCCAGTTGTCCCATTTGCCAAGTAGTATATTCGTTTAATAATTGCACACGATAAGCATATAATCCTAAATGACGATATGCACAATCAGATAAATCTTGATTTTGCGTACTACGATGATAAGGAATCATGGCACGGCTAAAATACAAGGCTTCTCCATGTTGTGATTTGACCACTTTTACAATGCTATCACGTTGAAACTCTTGATAAGATTCGATTTTTTCACATAAAGTTGCCATAGAGCAATGCGGTTTAGCTTGCAATAATTCAGCCACTTGTTGCACTAAACGAGCAGGCAATAAAGGCTCATCACCTTGAACATTGACCACAATATCATCACTCGCCCAACCTTTTAATTGAGCCACTTCCGCTAAGCGGTCAGTCCCAGATGGATGGTCATGGCGAGTCATCACCACATCTACATTGGCTGAACGGCACAGACTTGCAATCGATTCATCATCAGTTGCCACACATAAATCATCAAACCCTTGTACAAGACGTGCTTGGTCAACCACACGCAAAATCATTTCACGCCCATGAATTTTTAATAATGGTTTTGATGGTAAACGAGAACTGGCTAAACGTGCTGGAATGACAATATGTTTTTTCATAACAATACCCTTGGAAAATAAGGCTTAATCAACAGAAATGCCCTGCTCGGCTAACTGCTTAGACAACACATCATAACACATTGATGATAATTTTGCTTGAACAGGAACAACCCAAATCGGCGGAATTGGCGAACTCAAAGGAGAATTTTGCAAGATGACACGCAATTTTACAGCATCTTTTTCAGTAGTAATAATTGCAAGATTATCCTTAAATTCAATATCTTGTAATTGATAATGATGATGGTCAGCAAATGGATGTTGTTGGAATTGCTCCACCCCTAATTCTGTTAAACTGTTAAAAAATCGTTCAGGATAGCCAATCCCAACCACCGCATGAAAGGCTTGTTTGGGGTTAAATGGTTCATTTTGCTCAATCGATTCATTTAACATTAAACGATATGGCGTACCAACCTCTAAATACATATTTAATTCACGTTGAGTGTGTTTAGCATGTTCAATCACCGTTGCCCCATCTAAACGAGAAACAGGCTCACGCAAAAAACCTTCTGGTAATAATTTTTCATTGCCCAAACCACGTTGCGAATCTAACACAATCCATTCAATCTGACGTTTTAATGCCCAATGTTGTAAACCATCATCACTAATAATCAACTGTAAATCAGGAAAATGTTGTAATAACAATTCGATACTGTGCTGACGATTTGCCCCAACAGCCATCGGCACAGCAGTTGCTTGAGCAATTAAACACGGCTCATCACCCACATGAGATGGCAAAGAATGTGGATAAACGATTGCAGGAAACTCACCTTGCCCACCATAACCACGACTAATCACCCCAATACGAATGTTTTTTTGTTGTAAATATTTGACTAAAGCAATTAATAATGGCGTTTTACCACTACCACCAACCGTAATATTTCCAATCACCATTACAGGAATAGGAGCTTGATAAGCTGATTTTATTTGTCGTTGATATAAGGTTTTATTTAACCAAAAACCAAAACCATATAACCATGACAGCGGACGTAATAAAATCAAATAGGGAGATTTTTTATTCCATGCTGTTTGAATTAAATGTGCAAGCCCCATTTATTCTTCCGCAAATTGCCGAGAATGTAATTGATAATATGCCCCACGCAATGCCAATAATGCTTGATGTGTACCTTGTTCAATGATTTGCCCTTTATCCATCACAATAATACGGTCTGCATTTTCAATGGTCGATAATCGATGAGCAATCACAATCGTAGTACGATTTTTCATTGCTTCATCAAATGCGTGTTGAATAAAATGTTCCGATTCATTATCTAAAGCACTGGTCGCTTCATCTAAAATTAAAATCGGTGCATCTTTTAAAATGGCACGAGCAATCGATAAGCGTTGGCGTTGTCCGCCAGAAAGATTTAAACCTTGTGAACCTAAAACCGTATCATAACCGTTTGGCAATTGCATAATAAAATCATGAGCATAAGCTAATTTTGATGCGTGAATAATTTCTTCATCTGATTTATTTGCCAACTGTCCATAGGCAATATTTTCTTTGACTGTACGGTCAAATAGCACCACTTGTTGATTGACCATCGCAATATTTTGTCGTAAATAAGAAAGTTCAATCTCATCTAAGGCTACACCATCAATCAAAATTGAACCGCTATTAATTTCTTGAAAACGCACCAATAAATTGACTAATGATGTTTTCCCTGCTCCTGAACGACCAACAATCGCAATAGTTTCGCCTTGACGAATATCTAAACTAAAATTTTTGATGGCTTGTGTGCCATTTTCATAAAACACATTCACATCTTTAAACTGAATATGCCCTTGAATGCTTGGCGTAAGTGTTCCTGTATTTTTTTCTTCGGGTAAATCTAACAGTTCAAACACCGATTCAGCCGCCGCCAAACCACGTTGAATCTGTTGATTAACATCGGTTAAGGCTTTGACAGGCTTGGCTAAAAGCCCTGCTGCGGTAATATACGCAACAAATTCCCCTGCGGTTGTATCGCCCAAAATTTCAGGACGCAACGCAATCCAAATAATCACACTCATGGCAATGGTCATCACCAACTGAACCAAAGGGCTGTTGATATTTTGTACCACGACCATTTTTAAGCCTTTGCGTAAATTATCTTGCGATGCTAAATAAAAACGGTTAATTTCGTATGCTTGCCCTGCATAGCTTTTTACTACGGTTTGTCCATTTAAATTTTCTTGAATAATATGATTGACATCTCCCATAGTATCTTGTACTTGTATGGATAATTTCCGCATACGTTTACTGGCTTTACGAATTAGCCATGAAATAATCGGTACACAAATAAAAATACATAAGGTTAAACGCCAATTTGTATAGAGTAAATATCCCATTAATGCAATGGTAATTAATCCATTTTGGACAATAGTTTTTAATGAATCTGATGATGCTGCAGTTAATTGTTCAATATTATACAAGACTTTTGATGTAATATGTCCTGTTGAATTTTCTAAATAATATTGATTGGGTAATCGTGATAATTTTTCAAAAACTTGATTGCGAATATTAAACACTAAACTACGAGAAATAACCGCAGTAAAATATCCGCCCATAAATAGACCTAAACCACGAAAAAATATTAATAACACAATTAAAAATGGAAACCAGTCAATATTTTCCCGATTTCCAGTTTGAATGGCATTAATAATATATTCTAACAGTTTAGCAACAGAAACTTCCGTTACAGCATTAATTGCAAAACCGAGTAAAATTAATAATGCAATTTTCCAATATTGTTTTAAATATGCCAATAATCGGAAATAAATCTGTAAACTTTGATTCACTAATTAAAACCCCGAGCAGGTACTTTGGTACTAATATTGATATTCACAAAGCCTAATTGCCCTGCAACGTCCATCACCCGAATCACATCTTGATGGCTTGCTTTAGCATCTGCGGAAATAATCAACATTAAATCACGGCGGTCTTTTGCTGTATGTTCAATGGCTAAACGTAAATCATTGACAGTTTTTCCAGAAAGGGCTTGCCCATTAATAGTATAATGCCCTGCGGAATCAACCGTTACTTCAATCCGTTGGTCAAATTGTTTAGGCGGAGCCCCTTGAGCATCAGGCAAAGTTAATTGGATACGACTTTGTTGGTTAAACGTTGTCGAAAGTAATAAAAACACCAAAATAAACAATAAACAGTCAATCATTGGTGTTAAATTGATATTAATCTCTTCAACTTGAGAACGACGTTTAAATTTCATTCTGCATTTGCCCCATGATGCGATTGAGTATGCTCATGATGATGTTGCTGATGTTGAACAGGTTTTTGGTAGAAGATCGCTGCATGGAATAAGGTAGCTTGTTGCTCTAATTCTGCAATATATTCATTGACTAAACGCTGAAAATAACGATAAGCAAACATTGCTGGGATTGCAATCACCATTCCCGCTGCAGTGGTAATTAAGGCTTTAGAAATCCCCGGAATCATTGCACTTGGGTCATTATTTGCCCCAATATCAATCACTAAGAAAGATTCAATAATCCCCACAACCGTTCCTAATAAGCCCAATAACGGAGCAACAGCACTTAAAGTTCCTAAAAAATTAATATTTTTTTCTAAATTTAAGATTTGCTGTGATGCCGCCACTTCCATTTGAGCACGGGTATTTTCCCCTTGAGAACGGTCTTGTTGAGCAGCCAAATAGCCTGCTAAGAAAATTTTACCTAAAGCAGTCGTTTGTAATGCGTTATTATGTAATAAAATTTTAAGCACATCGGTTACTTCTTTGCCTTGAGATAATAATAAACTCTTCGGCATCACCAATGGCTTTTTTAAACGAATAAAGCGTTCAATGGATATAATTAGGGTAAAAAGTGAGCATAATAACAGGGGATACATTAACCAACCGCCTGCTTTTACCAATTCCCACATAAAAAATCTCTCTGTTTAGCCAATATTTACAAGACAAATAAAAAACGGATTATTATAAAACAATTTATGATGGATTCATATCAATACCACATAAATTTAAAATACCGTCTAATTCATCTAAGGAATGATAATGAATCACTAATTTACCTTTACCTTTTGCATGATGGTCTAAACGAATATCCGCATGAAAATGCTCTGTTAAACGTTGCGTTAATTGTTCAATATCAGGGGATGTATGCACTTTAGGTGTTGATTTCTCAACATAATAATTTTTCACCCATTGTTCGGTTTGGCGTACAGACAACCCTTTTTCTTGCACCAATTTTGCCATTTTTGGCTGGTCAGGCAGTTTTAATGCCAATAATGCACGAGCGTGTCCCATATCCAACTCATTCCGCAAAATCAGTTGTTTTACATCATCATGTAGAGCTAATAAACGTAACAAATTACTGACCGTTGTGCGTGCCTTGCCTACCGTTTCCGCAATTTCTTGATGACTCATACCAAACTCATCATGGAAACGTTGTAGGGCAAGGGCTTGTTCCATTGGGTTTAAATCTTGCCGTTGAATATTTTCAATCAATGCCAAAGCAATCGCCACTTGGTCGCTTAGTTGGCGAACAATCGCAGGAATATGTGTTAAACCTGCAACTTTAGACGCTCGCCAACGGCGTTCCCCTGCAATAATTTCGTAACGTCCAGCATCACCAATAGGACGAACTACAATCGGTTGCATGACGCCATGTTTTGCAATCGATTGAGCCAATTCTTGTACATCTTCTTCACGAATTTCGCCACGCGGTTGATATTCACCACGTTGTAATAATTCGATGTCTAGTTGTACCAATTCTCCATGCGTTAGATTTTGGTTTTCAAGCTGTAGTTTTTCTTTTTGGATTGTGCCTAACAAGGCATCTAAACCACGTCCTTTAGCTAAACCACGTTTTTTAATGCTCATGATTCACTCGCTTTTTTCTTTTTGCCTTTATTTAAAATTTCTTCAGCTAATTTC
>JBHACK010000227.1:0-5495 GCA_041854545.1 Acinetobacter sp.
GTTCCAACCTGTACCTAAAATATTTTCACCAAGATAGCCTTTTTCACGGCATTGGTCTAAGGCTTCATTGAGATACTTCGCCGCTTCGATATATTCACCACGGATAAAGATATAGCCTTGAGTAGCTTCCAGCGTATAACCCGCAATTAACATTCCTTCAATTAATTGATGTGGTAAACGCTCCATCAATAGACGGTCTTTAAATGTCCCCGGTTCCATCTCATCGGCATTACAAATTAAATAACGTGGCCCACTATTATCATTTGGTGCCATCAATGACCATTTAATGCCTGCTGGGAAACCTGCACCACCACGACCTTTAACCGTTGCCCCTTTCACAACTTCAAGGACATCTTTCGGTGTCATGGAAATGGCTTTTTTAAAACCAGCATACCCATCTAAGGCTTCATAATCTTCAATTTTATGTACATGGTCTTGTTTACTCAAACGCCATGTTAATGGATGAGTTTCTGGATTCCCATCACCATAAATTGGAATTGGCTCTTGGTTCATACATACTTCTCCAATAACTGTTTGATGGAACTTACTTCAACCAAGCCATGTGTATCTTCATCAATCATCAGCGTAGGGCCTTTATCACAATTACCTAAACAACAAATTGGTAATAAGGTAAAACGCCCATCTTCTGTGGTTTGTCCAAATTGAATGCCCAATTCACGTTGGAATGCTTCTGCCAACGTTTCTGCACCCATCAAGAAACACGCAATAGAATCACACAATAAAATCACATGGCGACCCACAGGACGACGATAAATACGGTTATAGAATGTTGCAACACCTTCTAAATCCGCCACACTCATGCCCAATACTTGAGCAATCGCATTCAGTTGAGCATCATCAATCCAACCATTACGACGTTGAACAATTTTTAACGCATCTAAACACGCAGCTCGTGGATAGGGATAGTGATGAATATAATGGTCAATTTCATGTAATTCATCTGCCGTTAAAATTCCTTCAACATTTACACGTGGTTTTTTATCAGTCAAAATCATCATGTTGAATACCCCTTAACGATCCACATCTGCCATCACTACGTCAATCGTAGCTAAATAAATAATCAAGTCAGACACTAAACTGCCGTTAATTACCGATGGAATTTGCTGTAAGTGTGTGAATGTTGGTGTACGAATACGTGTACGATAACTCATGGTTGATTTATCAGACGTTACATAATAAGTACTTGCCCCTTTCACCACTTCTGCCATAAATGCAGATTCACCTGCTGGCATCACTGGCCCCCACGATACGCTTAAGAAGTGCGTAATCAAGGTTTCAATGTCTTGTAAGGTCTTGTCTTTTGGTGGTGGAACAGCTAATGGATGGTCTGCTTTATGCGAACCAGACGGCATATTATCTAAACATTGTTGGATAATTTTTAATGACTCTTTGATTTCATGGAAGTGAACCATGACACGAGCATACGCATCGCCTTCATATTCTACTGGCACTTCAAAATCAAAGTTTTCATAACCGCCATAAGGACGTGCTTTACGCACATCGAAATCAATACCAGTGGCACGCAAACCAGTACCTGTTACACCCCATGCCAATGCTGATTTGGCATCGTATTGAGCAACATTACGAGTACGACCAATAAAGACAGAGTTTTTCAATGCTGCTTTATGATATTCATCTAAACGTTTTGGCATCCAGTCTAATAATTCTTTTACTAAACGGTGCCAGCCATTTGGCAAGTCGTGAGCCGTTCCGCCAATACGGAACCAAGATGGGTGTAAACGATAACCTGTAATCGCTTCAACAATATCAAAGATTTTTTGACGGTCAGCGAACATATAGAAGATTGGCGTCATACCGCCCGCATCTTGAATCGCAGTTCCAATGAATACCAAGTGGTTACTCATACGGAATAATTCTGCCAACATGATACGAATGACTTGGGCACGTGGTGGCACTTTAATGCCTGCTAATTGCTCAACTGCCATCACATATGGCATATTTTGAGCAGAACCGCCTAAGTAATCGACACGGTCAGTATATGGAATAAATGAATGCCATGTTTGACGTTCAGCCATTTTTTCCACACCACGGTGGTGATAGCCAATATCAGGTACACAGTCTTTGACTTCTTCACCATCTAACTGTAACACGACACGGAACGCACCGTGAGCAGATGGGTGGTTAGGCCCCAAGTTTAAGAACATGAAATCTTCATCAGCATTTCCACGTTTTAAGCCCCAATCTTCAGGCACAAAGCGTAAATGCTCTTGTTCAAAATCTTGTTTTGCTTGGTTTTGCATATATGGCGTATATTCTGTCGCACGAGCAGAATATTCTTTACGCAATGGATGACCTTCCCAATAGGTTGGTAATAAAATACGGCGGAGCATTGGGTGCCCTTCGAAATTAATACCAAACATATCGTATGCTTCACGCTCATACCAGTTTGCATTCGGCCAAATATTCGTTGCTGTTGGAATATTTAAATCCGCTTCATTTAACGCCACTTTGACACGAATGTCGCTGTTACGTTCTAATGAAAGCAAATGGTAAAATACTGTAAAGTCAGATGCAGGCAACCCATCACGATGTACACGCAAACGCTCGTCCATCGCAGATAAGTCAAACAACATCACATAAGGACGAGCAACAGTACGCAAAAACATCAACACGTTTTGCACTTGAGCACGCTCGACCCAAATCGTTGGGAAGTCCTCACAAGTCGTTTGCACATAGAAAGTTTCGCCAAATTTGGCGTTTAACTCTTCTAAAATCGCAAATGCAGGGCGGGAATCAACTGGTGCTGATTCTGGCATAGCAGTTTCTGTTTCAGCCATGGTGGCTTCCTATTTCAATCTAAATTCTGTTCAATAATAAGTAAAACTAAGTCTTACTTATCCGCTTATTTAATTTCGTCCATTGAACGTAAATGTTTAACCGCCATACGTTGTTCATTTTTGCGGTCACGTTCTGGCATCATCTTCGGTTTATAGACTGGTTTCATATCTTCACCAATCACCGCTGATAATGGACGACGTTCTAATTGGATTTGATTTTGTAAAATCATAATCGCTTGAATTAATGCCTCTGGACGTGGCGGACAGCCCGGAATGTACACATCAACAGGGATAATTTTATCCACACCTTGCACAACCGAGTAAATATCGTACATACCGCCTGAATTGGCACACGCACCCATTGAAATCACCCATTTTGGTTCAAGCATTTGTTCATACAAACGTTGAATTACAGGTGCCATTTTAATAAAGCACGTTCCAGCCACAATCATCACATCTGCCTGACGTGGTGATGCACGAATTACCTCACCCCCAAAGCGAGATAAGTCATGTACACCCGTTAAAGTGGTTGCATATTCAACATAGCAACATGATGTACCAAAGTTAAATGGCCATAATGAATTTTTACGCCCCCAGTTTACTGCCGTATGAGCCAAATCTTCTAAACGTGTCATAAACACATTTTTATTGACTTCCTCTTCTAACGGGTCCGTTACAATTAAACGGTCTTGTAAGGGATACTGGTCAGCGTTTGGATTAGCACGTGTTAAAGTATATTTCATAAAACGATTCCTTTTGATTAATCGTGAGCTTTATCTTTAACACGACCAGAAGATTGAGCAGGAATTTGACCTGTTGGGTCAGTAACGAGCTCTTCAATCGAGTTAAAACGTGTAACTTCAGCAATATCCATTTTTGGTGAACCGATTTTTGGTTCAATGCCTAAGGCTTTACGACGGTCATGTGGCGACCAATTCATAGCACCTGTAGAAAGTTCATAAATTAAACCAATCAATAACACACCAATGAAAATTGCCATGGTAATAAAGCCTGTCCAGCCCACTTCACGCACCACAGTTGCCCATGAATATAAAAATAAGGCTTCAAGGTCAAACACCACAAAGGAAATGGCAACGAGATAGAATTTGGCAGACAAACGAATGCGAGCACCACCAGCACTCACAACACCTGATTCAAACTGTTCTTGTTTCGCACGCCCCCAAGACTTTCCGCCTAGCAGTAACGGAACGGTGAGCATAAAAACACAGAGAAAAACAACAACGAGTACATAGGCAATGATTGCCCAATCATACGGGGTAATGGCACTCATGCGGGGAAAACTCCTGGCAGCCCATTATGTAAAATAAGGATATGTTCGGCAGCCGTATTTACATAACCAAAAATAATAAACTTAATCTCCCTAATTGTAACCGATTTTATACATTTTATGCTAGCCATTTTAAGTCCTTAGCATGACCTTTTAGACGAATGTATAAGTGAGTTTGTCCATAATTTAGCACGAAAAACGCCACTTTTATTTTATTTTATCGGTTTATATTATTATTTATTATTTTTTAATAGATTTTTTCGTATTTAAATAATTTGAACAGCATAACAGGTTTCTTTTATTTAATCAAGAATGATTCTTATTATTTATTACGTTTTGCTGTCCATTTCATAATAAATCTTGCACCACCTAAATCTGGGCTTTCATCTACTTCAACTGTACCGCCAAACCAGTAGGCAATACGAGCCACAATAGACAAGCCCAAACCATATCCGCCTGATGCACGAGTACGACTATCATCTAAACGAGTAAACACTTCAAATACACGTTTTCTATCCGCTTCTGGAATCCCTGCTCCATCATCTTCTACACAAACAAAGGCTTGACCATCAGGTAAAATTCCGCCTGAAATACGGACTTTACTATTGGCATAACGTACTGCATTTCCGACTAAGTTTTGTACCACTCGGTGTAAATAGCGGTATTCTGCATCAGCAATGTCATCGGCTGATGGTGCAAGTAATTCGATAGTTTTTTGTGTTTTTAAGGCTTCTGTTTCATGTGCCACTTGTTCTAAGACATCACAAAGTACAATCGGCTCAAAATCAAAAGATGGCATACCTTGTTCTAATTTTGCATAGGTCATAATCTCATCAATTAATTGGTTGAGTTCTTCAATGTCTTTGTCAATCAATTCCATTTGCATCGCTCGTACATCGCAATCATCTTCTTCAGAAAGCATTTCTAAACCAAAGCGTATGCGTGCAACGGGTGTGCGTAATTCGTGTGAGACGGCTCGCATGAGTTCTTTTTGGGCTTCAATTAGGCGTTGAATATGTTCGACCATATCATTATAACTGTGAGCAAGGGTTGCCATTTCATCATCGCCTTCTACATTTAAACGTACGGTTAAATCGCCCATTTGCATTTTATTTAAGGCATTGCGTACCAAATTGGTTTTGCGTTCGAGTGGCACAATTAAGCCGTAAACGCCTAAACTTAGCATCAGCATCATCAACACAAATATAGTAGAGACTAATTGAAATGGCATACTGTTATAAAATGGAATCGCTCCAAACACCACAACTTTTGTTGGATTATGATGTACAGGTGAAATCACATATACACCGCCCACGTCCCAATCGGTTGCATCACGGTAAATCAGTAGGCTTTTATCTTGGCGTAAGCGTCCAATTTGTTCTGTATCA
>JBHACK010000228.1:0-6057 GCA_041854545.1 Acinetobacter sp.
ATCTTAAAAATCAAGCTAATATCAGAGCTATTTTTAATTACTGATATCCAGCCAAAACACACGAGTGATTTTATGTTTTCAATGCCTCAACTGTGGCAAATTCCACAACCAAATGATGATGTTTTACATGCTTTAGATGAAAAAATTGCCACATTACAGGCACGTTTACATGAGATTACTGCAAAATATCATACGGTCAAATTTGCAAGTAGTCTTGCTGTTGAAGATATGGTCATTACGGATGTATTGGTGAATATCAACACAAATATTGAAGTTTTTACCCTTGAAACAGGGCGTTTAAATCATGAAACATTGGCTTTAATTGATGTAGTCAAAACTCGCTATCCAAGCTTAAATTTTAAACTCTACACTCCTGATGAAACAGCGGTCGATGATTATGTAAAAAACATATGGTTTAAATGCCTTTTATAATGGGGTGGACGAACGCAAAAAATGCTGTTTTATTCGTAAAGTTGAACCATTAAATCGAGCTTTAGCAGATGCGGATGCGTGGCTAACAGGACAACGCCGTGAACAATCCATTACACGTACTGATTTACCGTTTGAAGAACATGATGAAGGTCGTGGTATTGCCAAATATAATCCAATTTATGACTGGTCAGAATGGGATGTATGGGCATATATTCTAAAATTTAATATTCCGTTTAATGAACTATACCACCGAGGGTATCCAAGTATTGGTTGTGAACCATGCACCATGCCTGTAAAAGAAGGTGAAGACATTCGCTCTGGGCGTTGGTGGTGGGAAAACCGTGATAGTAAAGAGTGTGGTTTACACAAATAAGTATTGAGATGTCGATAATGTTGATCATTGACTTATCGTATTAGACATCTTTTTTCTTTTATTGATCCTATTAAATATCAGGTAATGATTATGTCAGAACAAACAACGTTACAAAATAAACACCTTGACTGGCTAGAAGCTGAATCAATTTATATTATTCGAGAAGTGATTGCCGAATGTAGCAATCCTGCTTTGCTGTTTTCGGGCGGTAAAGATTCAGTCGTTTTGCTGGCTTTAGCACGTAAAGCCTTTGCCATTGAAGGACGAGACATTGAATTACCTTTTCCATTAGTCCATATTGATACAGGGCATAACTATCCAGAAGTGATCCAATTTCGTGATGAACAAGTGAAGAAATTAAATGCTCGTTTAGTGGTTGGTCACGTTGAAGATTCGATTGCTAAAGGCACGGTTGTTTTGCGTAAAGAAACCGATTCACGCAATGGGGCTCAAGCCGTAACTTTATTGGAAACCATTGCCGAACATAAATTTGATGCTTTGATGGGCGGTGCAAGACGAGATGAAGAAAAAGCCCGTGCCAAAGAGCGTATTTTCTCTTTCCGTGATGAGTTTGGACAATGGGACCCGAAAGCCCAACGCCCAGAATTATGGTCATTGTACAATGCTAAACACCATAAAGGCGAAAATATGCGAGTTTTCCCAATTTCAAACTGGACAGAATTAGACATCTGGCAATATATCGCACGTGAAAACTTAGAATTACCATCCATTTACTATGCACATGAACGAGAAGTTGTGGCAAAAAATGGCTTGCTTGTGCCTGTTACCCCATTAACGCCAAAAGGTGCTGATGATGTTAGCGAAATTCGCTCGGTGCGTTTCCGTACTGTTGGCGATATTTCATGCACTTGTCCTGTGGCAAGTACCGCAAGCACCGCAGAAGAAATTATTGCCGAAACTGCTGTGGTTGAAATCTCTGAACGTAGTGCTACTCGCCTTGATGACCAAGTGAGTGAAGCGGCGATGGAACAACGTAAAAAACAAGGTTATTTTTAATTGCCATTGTCGTAGATTGGCGTTGAGCGATAGCAAAACCCAACATCATAAAGATGAATTTTCTTGCATAAACGTTGGGTGTCATAAACTTCACCCAACCTACGCTAAATTTGATTTTGGAATGAAATTCAAGTTGAACGTGATACACATTACAGGATAAAAAGATGTCAAATTTAAACCAATATGCCCCATTACGCTTTATTACTGCAGGTAGCGTGGACGATGGCAAAAGCACGCTAATTGGACGTTTATTATACGATAGCAAGGCATTATTAACTGACCAACTCAATAACCTTGCGAAAACCAAAAATCAATCTGAAGTGATTGACTTCTCTGTTTTAACTGATGGCTTAGAAGCCGAACGAGAACAAGGCATTACCATTGATGTAGCGTATCGCTACTTTTCAACGGCAAAACGCAAATTTATCATTGCCGATACCCCAGGACATGAACAATACACCCGTAACATGGTAACAGGGGCATCAACTGCTCATGCGGCGGTTGTTTTACTTGACGCATCACAAATTGATTTTAATCAAGAACCTGTACAATTATTGCCACAAACCAAACGCCATTCTGCTATTTTAAAACATTTACGTTGCCCACACGTTTTAGTGGCGGTCAATAAAATGGATTTACTTGGCTTTAGTGAAGATAAATTTAATGCCATCGTTCGTGCTTATGAAACTTTAGCAGAACAATTAGGCTTAAATGATGTACGATTTATCCCAATTTCAGCGTTAAATGGTGATAATATTGTACATAAAAGCGACAATACGCCGTGGTATCAAGGCGGTGCATTGCTTGGCATTTTAGAAGATTTACCAACAGGTGAATTGGTTCAAGAAGATAAAGCACATTTTCACTTCCCTGTACAATTTGTACTTCGTGCAGATGGTGATAAACAAGATGATTTCCGTGGTTATCAAGGGCGTATTGAAGCAGGTCAAGTGGCTGTTGGCGATGAAATCCGTGTTGAGCCATCAGGTCGTACTAGCACCGTGAGCGAAATTATCAGCCCAAATGGTATTGTACAATCTGCTAGTAGCGGTGAACAAGTTACGATTCGCCTTGCTGATGATATTGACATTTCTCGTGGTGATACGTTGATTTCAAGCAATTCAAAGAGTATGCCAACCAAAGAAATTAAAGCGACTTTATGCTGGTTTGATAGCCGTGCATTAAACCCTGCTCGTAAATATTTATTAAAACATACCACGCAAACGGTGTTTGCTAAAGTTGATAGCATTGACCATGTTTGGGACGTACACACCTTAAGCAACTTTACTGATAAAGACACCTTAAATATGAATGACTTAGGTGAAGTAACTTTACGCCTACAAAAGCCAATTTTAGCAACACCGTATGCCGAAAATACAGCCACAGGGTCATTTATTTTGATTGATGAAGCAACCTACCATACGGTTGCAGGCGGTATGATTTTAGAAAATGATAGCGAAGATGATGATTGGTAATCCAGTCACCTAAATCACCAACAAAAAAACCGATGATTTAATCATCGGTTTTTATGTTTGCATAGGATATTATTTCTTCATTTGTACACGTTCAAGCAAGCTATTTTGGACATAATCGCTAACGTGTTTGACCATTGCAGGCACAAGTTGTTCAGCCATTTGAGCGGTTTGTAAGCCTAATTTTTCGCCTAAGGTTGGTTTATGACGAGTATGGATTAAATAAACATCATGCTCATCTAACAAGTTAAATAAATAACTGTCTGATGTTGCCAATTCATCAACTAAATTTAATTGTAACGCATCTTGCCCATACCAATGCTCACCTGTTGCCACTTGAGCAATATTTAATTGTGGGCGGTATTTTTCTACAAATAATTTAAATAATTCATGCGTTTGTTGTAATTCTTGCTCAAATTTTTCCTTACCTTCTTCGGTATTTTCACCAAACATGGTAACTGTACGTTTATATTCTCCTGCGGTAAACAGTTCAAAATCAACGTGATGTTCTTTTAATAAACGGTTAAAGTTTGGAATTTGAGCAACCACACCAATCGACCCAACAACTGCAAACGGTGCAGAGACAATTTTATTGGCAACACACGCCATCATATAACCGCCACTTGCTGCCACTTTATCAATACAAATGGTTACATCAAACCCTGCATCACGCAAACGCAATAATTGAGCAGCCGCTAAACCATAACCATGCACCAAGCCCCCTGCACTTTCAAGGCGGACAATCACTTTATCTTGTTTTGCATTGGCAACGCTTAATAATAAAGTAATTTCTTCACGCAAGGTTTCGACCGCAGACGCATGAACATCGCCTTTAAAATCAAGGACAAAATATTTGGTTTGTTTCTTTTTACGTTGTTTATTTTCTTTTGCGATTTTTTGTACAAATTGCAAAACTTCAAATTTTGAACCAATTTGTTGTAAAAGTTGTTTACGGTGATGGTTCACTTGCTCATTTAAATGGCTAATGCAAATTTCTGTAGGTTGTTTAGCAATGCGAAATAACATAGAGATTCCTAAAATCGTGTATATAGCATGATAATGGGGGACAAACTGATAAAAATCAAGCAAAATTATTGTAAAGTCATGTGGCGAGTGTATTTTAAGATTAAGTTTGCCCACTCATCATCTGTTAAAATGTGTACATGATGAAGTTTATCACCGCTTAGCATTGGTACATCACATTCTAAAAGATAAATATCACAAATTTTAGATAATTCAATAAGTTGTGGTTGATAAACCGCTAATACAGATTCACCTAATAAGATAATGCTATCCCCTGTTTGGCAAAGCTGTTGTAATTGATTTAATATTGAATCAAATTGCGTATAATTCGCTTGTACTTGATATAATGTAGCATTTGACATAATTATTTACTCGGATTTACCAATATAAAATATGTTGATAGGATTGAATAAATGTCGCATTTAATTCAATGGCTTTGGTTTCTAACTGCGTATTTAATACAAACGGATGATATTGGTCTTTTTGTTCAATTAAAATCGGTAATAAATCATAAAACTCAAAACTTTCAACCATATTTGACGCAGGTTTAAATAAAGACGTGTGTTGATTAAATATAATATCATCTTTTAATAATGATAAGCCTGCCCCTGTTAATAATACTTGTATTTCATGACCAAATGTCGCTAAAACCATTAATGCGGAAATACTTTCATTACAATTTAAATGATTTAAATTAGCGTGTGATAAAATCACTAATATTTTTTTCATGGTGAATTATCCTAAAATTGAATCACACGTTCGGCATAGGTTATTGCATCTACCAACTCACCTAAACCGACCAAACTAAAGCCTGTGGCTAAATTATGCTGTTGTAGGTGATGACGTTGAGCATTTTCCGCATCGATAACACCACGAGCCAACCCTGCACTGACGCATACAGGCAAAGCGATGCCCAGTGCTTGCCATGCTCGTTGTAAATTGATTTGGTCATCAGGTTGCCATAAAAACGCATTGGCGATTTGTACGCCATCTTGATAAAAAAATACCTTGATGGCGTGTTGTTGTTGCTGTAGGGCTTGAGCCAACTTTAAGGCATACCACGCATATTTTGTGGTCGGGCTGGCAGTTACCAAAATTAAACTATAGGTTGTCATATTTTAATCAAACTTTAGGGTTTTAACTGAACAAATAAAATATCTAATTCACGTTGGGGTTTAAAATTTTGTTTCTTCATTTGAAAGGTTGTTTCGTTGATTTTTTTTACATCACCGTCCCAACAAAAGCTAACAATTTCATTTTTATCACGCTGAATCGTTAATGTAAAATCTTGAATCGGCATTGCCCAATTTCCACCTGTGGTTAAAATATAACTTAACGCAGACACAGGACGGCTATACACTTGACTATCTTGGTAGCGATATGGGCTTAAAGCCTGTTTAAATTGGCTATCTGCACAATGTTGCTTTAATTCTTCGTCTGTTGTTGCGACTGAACCGCCAACCAATGGACGATATTCATGTTTCACTTGTGTCATCGCATTGGCTTTAAAACTTTGTTGCCAACTATAAACAATTTGCGATTGCCAAGGGATATAATCTTCCGTATCATCTTGAATTAATAATGCTTTTATTTCATCATCTTGACAGTTTAATAATTTTTTATTGGTATTGGTTTCCCCTGAACCTGGCCATGGATACATCATTTCTGTTTCCGTTACGCCACAACGTTTAAATAATTCTGTTGTATCGATGGTTGCTTGATAATCATCTCCATATTAAG
>JBHACK010000229.1:0-21178 GCA_041854545.1 Acinetobacter sp.
AAAGTTGGCGAGTTTTTCTGGAAACAGGTGATTGACCAATTACCAACGCATAAAATTTTATCATTAGGGGTGATTAATGGTCGTAGTGTTTGGGCAAGTGATTTAGTAAAATTAGATGACGTTGTACAAACAGCGAAAAAAGCCTTAGGTGAGCGTTTATGGTTGGCAACAGGCTGTTCATTATTGCACGTTCCTGTTGATTTAAGTTCTGAACAAGTCCCTGCGGAAATTGATGGTAAATTAGCTTTTGCTCGTCAAAAATTAGATGAACTTGTGGCATTGGCTCAAGGAAAAATTACAGCAAATGAAAAATTAAATTTTGCTCAACAAGCACCATTTGATTTAGTAGGTAAAGCACGTCAAGAACCCTTTGCCGTTCGTTATGCAACACAACAAGCAAAATTTAACTTGCCATTAATTCCAACGACAACTATCGGCTCTTTCCCACAAACGGCTGAAATCCGCTCTGCTCGTGCCTTATGGAATAAAGGCGAATTATCCGATGCAGATTATGAAACAGCAATGAAAAAAGAAATTGCCTATGCCATTGAACAACAAGAACAATTAGGCTTAGATGTATTGGTACATGGTGAAGCTGAACGTACCGATATGGTCGAATATTTTGCTGGTTTAATGGACGGTTTTTGGTTATCTAAATTTGGTTGGGTGCAATCCTATGGTAGCCGTTGTGTACGTCCACCAATTATCGTAGGTGATATTACACGTCCAACTGCAATGACTGTAAAATGGATTACTTATGCCAATACTTTAAGCGATAAAATTGTAAAAGGAATGCTCACAGGCCCTGTAACGATTCTCAACTGGTCATTCCCACCTGCTCACCGCACTCGCCGTGAAGTGTGCTTACAATTAGCGGAAGCGATTCGTTTAGAAGTGGCTGATTTACAAGATGCAGGCGTGGAAATTATCCAAATCGATGAAGCGGCGTTCCGTGAAGGCTTACCATTACGTAAAGCCGACCAAGCAGAATATTGGGATTGGGCAGTAAAATCGTTTAAACATTGTTCAAGTAGTGCAAATGTCGATACACAAATCCATACCCATATGTGCTACTCTGATTTTAAAGATTGCTTACCACAAATTACTGCGATGGATGCCGATGTCATCACCATTGAAACCAGCCGTTCAGGATTACAATTATTAGAAGTATTCCACGAACAAGGCTACCCAAATGCGATTGGCCCAGGAGTATATGATATTCATAGCCCACGCACACCAAGTGCAGAAAATATGCGTACTGTGATTAATGGGGCTTTAGAAACCATTCCAGCAGAACGTTTATGGGTCAATCCAGACTGTGGTCTTAAAACACGCAACTGGGCAGAAACCAAATCCGCATTGGCTGAATTAGTGAAGATGGCAAAAGCAGTGCGTGCTGAATTAGCCAATCATGCCTAATTCCATAAAATACATAAAATCAGAAAGATAGATGTCTGACATCTATCTTTTTTAGTTTAGGTCAGCATACTTTTCAAACCACTACCAAATATTTTAAGTTAAATACCATTTGATAATACTCTTTTTTTATCAAATTGACGAATACAGATGTCTTTATAGTCCCAATCTTTTTCTTGATTAAGTGTTTTATAAGCATTTGAATTAATAAAGAATATACTAATAGGTTCATTTTGCATCAACTCAATCACTTCCATCTTTCTATGGGTTAATTCATCGCCAGTGATATAAGACAATCGCCTATAATCATAAATTTGATAGATGTCAAAATTAACATTAGAAAAATACAAATTATCTCCCATTAGTGACCAATCAAATGTATAATTACCCTTTATTTTTTCTAAAGGGATGCCTTTCACCATAGAAACTATGTTATATTCACCTTTAGCTTGATTTTGGGTATAAGTTATTTTGTCATAAACAATATCTAAAGAACCATTATTATTTGCTACAAAGTAACATTGCCAAGTACCAATGAGTTTATGATTATCATTAGCGGAACTTTGATTGGCATAAGTTTGATTGATAATCAATAATCCTATTGATAATAATATAACTTGCCATAAATTAATTATTGATTTCATCTTTATCCTTTGTACGATTAAACAAAGATACCAAATTTCAGGTTTATTGAAAAGTAATACTTCAATCAGTGAAATAGTAAAACAACTCAGTTACTATAATCAACCATCAGTTGTGAAATAACACACAATACAGGACAACATGGGTATCTTTCTAAACAAAAAAATACCTTAATTTGCTTTCTGCCCATCATTTTTATACAATGCTCAAAAATAAACACGAGAAGATATGATGAACCGCTTTTATACCCCATTAACGCTGACCGTAGGACAATCAACGCTCTTACCTGAAACCGTTTTTCACCATTGGACACGGGTTTTGCGTGCCAAAGTGGGCGAACAGGCAATCATTTTTAATGGTCAAGGCGGTGAATATCTCGCAGAACTGACACAAATTGATAAAAAATCAGCAGAAGTTCAAATATTAGACTATCAAGCAGAAAATCGCAATTTACCATTTCAAGTTACCATTGGTTTAGTCATGAGTAAAGGCGACCGTATGGATTATGCGATTCAAAAAGCAACGGAATTAGGCGTTGCCCAAATTCAGCTTTTAACCAGTGAACGCTGTGAAATGCGTTTAAAATACGACCGAGACCAAAAAAAACTTGAGCATTGGCAAGGTGTTGCAATTTCAGCCTGTGAACAATGCGGACTAAATTTGATTCCCCAAATTTTAGCCCCAATGTCAGTCAATGACTGGACAGCCGACTGTCAAGCTGATTTAAAATTAGTCATGGCATTAACAGATGGACAAATTCAATTTCCATCACCTTTACCTGCCAAAATTGCGATTTTAATTGGAGCGGAAGGCGGACTAAGTGCAAATGAAATTACAACCGCACACACACATGGTTTTCTCTCTTGGACGATTGGTGAGCGTGTATTACGCACCGAAACAGCTCCAGTTGTTGCATTGAGTATTTTAAATTGGTTAAATAATACTCATTAAACCATTCATCAATTCTACAAAAAATCGACATCATACCCTACAGCAACGGGCAAAATTTTGCTATTATTAGCATTCTTCCGTTGCTTTAAACTTGCTTATTTTTATGTCAAATACTCCACCATCACCCGAAAATAATAAGGCAGAATCTGCCAATAGCAATTCGCAACTAAAAGAATTACGCACGCCACCACACAGCCTAATGTTGGAACAAGGGGTGCTTGTGGCATTAATGACGGTTTCAGATTCTTTCGATAAAGTTAGTGATATTTTACAAGAACAAGACTTCTATGCAACACGACATAAATATATTTTCCGTGCAATTAGTCAGCTCGCAAAAGACAGCTCCCCTTATGATGCGGTACTGGTTCATGATTGGCTGATTAAGCACAATTTAAGCGAAAGCATTGGCGGTGAAGAATATTTAGTAAAATTGATGGCAGATACCCCAACCAGTGTCTATCATTTAGAAGTCTATGCAGAAAAAATTAAAGAATTTTCAACCTTACGCAATATGATTAAAGCTGGGTCAGAAATGCTCCAAAATGCGTATGATACCAAGGGACGTAGCGTAAGTGAAATTCTAGACCTTGCCGAAACACAAATTTTTGCGATTGCGGAACAACATAACAACCGACGCTCAGAAAATGCACCACAATCGATTAAAAGCATTAATGCCAAAGTCCTAAACAAACTCGATGAACTTTCCAGACTTGATGGTAATTTAACAGGACTTTCTACAGGATTTATTGAGCTTGATAATAAAACCTATGGTATGCAACCGGGGGATTTAATTATTGTTGCGGCACGTCCTTCGATGGGGAAAACCACATTTGCGATGAATTTAGTCCAAAGCGTTATTTTCCAACACAATTTACCTGCTTTAGTTTTTTCCATGGAAATGCCAGCAGATTCCATTGCCATGCGTTTAATTTCATCATTTGGTAAAATTCATCAAGGGCATTTACGTTCAGGAAAACTAAGCCATGATGAATGGTCAAAAGTAACAGGCACAGTTTTACAATTACAAAATACACACCTTTACATTGATGACTCATCTGCCCTACCGCCAACTGAAGTTCGTTCTCGAGCAAGACGTATTGCCAAAGAACATGGCGGAAAATTAGGCGTGATTATGGTCGATTACCTACAATTAATGAAAGTTCCGGGGATGGGAGATAACCGTGTAGGCGAAATTTCCGAAATTTCACGCAGTTTAAAAGCACTTGCCAAAGAAATGAATTGTCCTGTTATTGCACTTTCACAATTAAACCGTAGCCTAGAAAACCGACCAAACAAACGCCCTGTGATGTCCGATTTGCGTGAATCAGGTGCGATTGAACAAGATGCGGATTTAATCATGTTTATTTATCGTGATGAAGTCTATAACCGAGAATCAAAAGAGGCTGGAACTGCTGAAATTATCATCGGAAAACAACGTAATGGCCCAATTGGCACAGTCCGTTTAGCCTTTGAAGGTGTTTACACTCGATTTGGTGATTTATCTCCTGAATATTATCAACATTATGATGGTGAAAATCGTGATGAAGAATAGGACGGAACATTTACAGCACCATCAACTATAGCTTAAATGTTGATGTACAAAATCAAATATCAAAAATGTCCTAATTCCCATTTAACACAATAAGAGAAGTTTCCATGCGTGCAACCCAAATTAGCATTGACCAATCTGCATTAAAACATAACTTACAACAAGTTCGACAACTGGCACCACATAGTAAAATTGTGAGTATGGTCAAAGCAAATGCGTATGGGCATGGCATAACAGCGTGTTTACCTGCATTACAAGACAGCGATGCCTTTGGTGTCGCTTGCTTACAAGAGGCATTAGAGATACGCCAACTTGGTGATTTACATGACATTACGCTCATTGAAGGTGTATTTAGTGAAGATGAATTACCGATTGCGATTGCTCAACGTTTAGAATGTGTGGTTCACAATTCACAACAACTACAATGGTTATATCAACATCAGCAACAATACCAAGCACAAGGCTTAAAAGTTTGGCTTAAACTCAATAGTGGCATGAACCGCTTAGGCTTTAAATATGATGAGTTTGTACAACATCTGACACAATTCATCCAAGCAGGTTTTGACTGTGTCATCACCATGCACTTTGCCAATGCCGATGAACCTACTCACCCACTCAATCAACAACAAATTCAACAAATTTGTACATTAAAACAGCAATTTCCACACGTTAAATTTTCTTGTTGCAATTCCGCAGGTCTTTTAAATTGGCAAGATTTACATTTTGACTATGTTCGCCCTGGAATTATGCTTTATGGAGCAAGCCCATTTGCCGATAAATCGAGCCTTGAACTGAATTTACGCCCTGTTATGCAATTTACGACAGAAATTATTGCCCTTTACCCTGTACAACAAGGTGAATGTGTAGGCTATGGCTCAACCGTTGCAGCTCAACGAGATATGATGTTAGCCATTATTGCCGTTGGTTATGGTGATGGCTATCCACGAGCATTTTTACAACAAAATAAAGTTATCATTCAAGGACATTCTGCACCACTTTTTGGACGAGTCAGTATGGATATGACAATGGTCGATGTTACAGATTTAATACAGCAAGGGTTAAAGATTGAAATTGGAACAGCGGTAGAATTATGGGGAAATCAACGTTTAGTCGATGATGTTGCGAAATGTAACGGCACGATTGGCTATGAATTACTTTGCCGAGTTACCCAACGTCCAAAACGAGCAATAATTTAATTTTCCTATTATTGTTCTGAAAAATAACGTAAATTCGGTTTAACCTATCCTATTTATTCCAATTTTCAGCAAATCATGCTGGTAGGTTGGCGTTGAGCGAGAGCGAAACCCAACAGATTTAAAGAAATGAGAAATTAAATTTTAAATAAAATTAATGAGTTACAATTAACTTTCGTTAAAGATAAAAAAATAGCATCATATTTCTATGATGCTATTTTTACTCAAACTACAAATTAGTTTTGTTGTTGAGCTTTAATCAAATCACCAATCGTTTTTGGGCCATTGTTTTGTGATTGTTGAGTTTGTTGAACTTTCGCTACAGCTTCTTTCTCTTCAGCTTCGTCTTTCGCTTTGATTGACAAGTTGATTGTACGAGACTTACGGTCAACATTGATAATCTTCGCTTCAACTTCTTGACCAACTTCTAAGAATTTAGTTGCGTCTTCAACACGGTCACGGTTGATTTCAGATGCTTTTAATTGAGCTTCAACTTCTTCAGCCAATTTAACTGTTGCACCTTTTGCATCAACTGCAGTTACTGTACCTTTAACTAACGCACCACGTTCATTTGACGCTAAAAAGTCATTGAATGGGTCGCTATTTAATTGTTTGATACCTAAGCTGATACGGTTATTTTCTGCATCAACAGATAAAATAACAGCTTCTACAGTATCACCTTTCTTGTAACGGCGAATTGCTTCTTCACCTTGCTCATTCCAAGAAATGTCAGACAAGTGAACTAAGCCATCGATACCGCCTTCTAAACCAATAAAGATACCGAAGTCAGTGATTGATTTGATTGTACCAGAAACTTTTTGACCTTTGTCATGAGTTTTCGCAAACTCTTCCCAAGGATTCGCACGAGTTTGTTTGATACCTAAAGAAATACGACGACGCTCTTCGTCCACTTCTAACACCATTACATCCACTTCGTCGCCAATTTGAACAACTTTAGATGGGTGAATGTTTTTGTTAGTGTGGTCCATTTCTGAAACGTGAACAAGACCTTCTACGCCTTCTGCGATTTCAGCAAAGCAACCATAATCTGTTAAGTTTGTTACACGAGCCTTAACAATAGAACCTTTTGGATAACGGCTCATGATTGCTAACCATGGGTCTTCACCTAATTGTTTAAGACCTAAAGAAACACGGTTACGCTCACGGTCAAACTTCAAGATTTTAACAGTAACTTCTTGACCAACTTCTACCACTTCAGATGGGTGTTTAATACGTTTCCACGCCATATCTGTGATGTGTAATAAACCGTCAATACCGCCTAAATCAACAAACGCACCGTAATCAGTTAAGTTTTTGATTGTACCAGTAAAGGTTTCGCCTTCTTCTAATTTCGCTAAGATTTCTTCACGGTCAGCAGAAGAACCTTGCTCAATTACTGCACGACGAGAAACAACAACATTGTTACGTTTTGCGTCAAGTTTAATGATTTTGAATTCTTGTTCTTGACCTTCTAAGTGAGTAGTATCACGAATTGGGCGAACATCAACTAAAGAACCTGGTAAGAAAGCACGAACTGGCCCGATATCAACCGTGAAACCGCCTTTAACTTTACCAGAGATAAGACCTGTAACAATCTCACCATCTTCAAAGATTTTTTCTAATTTCGTCCATGTTTCAGCACGTTTTGCTTTTTCACGAGATAAAACGGTTTGACCCATGCCATTGTCAAGTTGTTCAACAACAACATCAACTTTGTCGCCTACAGCAACTTCTAATTCACGTTGTTCATTTAAAAATTCAGCACGGTCAACAACGCCTTCAGATTTAAGACCTGTATCAACAGTTACTTTTTCGTCATCAATACGAACAACTGTACCTGTAATAACAGCACCTTTGTCGATGTTAAAGTTTGATTCACTTTGTTCAAATAGCGATGCAAAAGATTCGGTCATGTGAGTTCCGATATATAAATAAAAAGACAATCTCGGGTCAGTCAAGATGGGTTTTGGTTAAGTTAATGGCTGATTTTACAATCTGACCAAATCAGCATTAACAGGATAAAATCTAATAAATACGGCTATCGATATACGTTACCATGCGTTGAAACACTTCATCAATACTTAATGATGAACTGTCGATAATATAAGCATCATCCGCTGGTTTAGTAGGAGATACGCTACGTTCCGCATCTCGCTTATCTCGAGCCTGTATTTGAGCTAAAATATCATCTATATTAACATTTTGTTGTAATGCTTGCAACTGTTTTACACGTCGTTCTGCACGAGATTGTGCTGATGCAGTTAAATAAAGTTTTGCTTGAGCGTCTGGAAAAACAACGGTTCCCATATCTCGACCATCTGCAATTAAGCCTTCACCTTGAGCAAAATCTTTTTGGCGTTGCAAAAGGGCTGTTCTTAAAGATGGAATCATGGCGACTTTAGATGCGTATTCACCGACAGTTTCGCTACGAATTTTATCTGTAACTAACTCGCCATCTAAATAAACATCAATTCCAGATGAACCTTGTTTAAAGGCAATATCTAACTGTGTTGCGATTTGCTCGCATTGTTCAAGATGTGTATCAAGTTTATCCAATAAATTTTGATTAAATAAAGCTAAACCTAATAAACGATAGATTGCACCTGAATCTAACAACGCATAGCCATAATGTTCGGCTAAACGTAATGCTAAAGTTCCTTTACCTGAACCACTTGGGCCATCTATGGTGATAATAATGCTCATGTTTTACCTTAAGTTTCAATAAAAATTCATCATAATCATATCATTATTTAGCATTTATTGTTGCTTTTTTTGCTGTCGGCGTTGGCGAAAAAATTGACTAAGTTGTGTGGAACACTCTGCTTGTAAACAGCCTTGTTCAAATTGAAAATAGTGATTGTAATAACCGCTGTTTAATAATTGTCTTGCACTGACCAATGAACCTGCTTTAGGTTCTGTTGTTGCAAAAACAACACGATGAATGCGTGCATGAATTAATGCACCTACGCACATGGTACATGGTTCTAGTGTAACGTAAAGCGTTGCATCATCAGGTAAACGGTAATTGCCAATCTGTTGGCAGGCTTGACGAATGGCGATAATTTCAGCGTGTGCCGTTGGGTCATGTTGTTGAATTGGACAATTAAACCCTTGCCCAATCACCTTCCCTTGACTCACAATCACCGCTCCAACAGGAATTTCACCTTGTTGGCTGGCGTGTTCTGCTAATTCCATCGCCATCATCATCCATGCTTTATCTTGTTGATTAAATTCAGATAAAGCATGATGTTCTTGCTGATGGGACATGATTAGTCAATCACACCATATTGACGTAAAATCGCATTCCAACTTTCAATACTGGTTACAGGCGGTTGTTCACCTAGCAAGGTTTTTAAACTTAAGTCATCTGCAGAATATTGCCATTTTGGTGATAAATCTTTATCAATTAAACGAGCTCGCACACCTTCAGCAAAGTCTGGCTGACGAATACACCAGTTTGATATTTCACTTTCTAAGCTAAAGACTTCTTCCCATGAATGAACAGATTTGCCCCATTGCCATAATAACCATGTTAATGCTGCAGATGTTGGCGAGCCTTTTTGTAAGTTTTCTGCTGCTAAACGCAACCAATCACTTGGTGCATCTCGTAAACCAATAATCGCTTGATAATCTTGTGCAAAATCAACGCCACGAGCAACACTATGAATTACATCAAGCGAATTTTGTAAAGGCCCTGTTGGCACAGGACGGTGCATACTATTTAAGGTATCATCTAATGCACGGAATGCACCTGCTGGGTAGTGTTCCCAATCGATATTGAGTAATTTGTTTAATACTTCATTGCGTTGTCCACTACGACAAATATGGGTTGCCCAACCAATGCTGTAGCCCCCTGCTGATGTCATAATTGAGCCTGTTAAGCCTGTAAATAAGCCAATCGACCCACGGTCAGCAAGGAAACGTGTTGCCCCAACATCAGGATATAAGCCAATCACAATTTCAGGCATGGCTAAACGAGAATCTGGCGTAACAACACGGAATGGTGCTGCCATAAATAAGCCCAATCCCCCGCCCATGACAAAGCCTTCGCTCCATACCACAATCGGTTTTGGATAATCATGAATCAATAAATCAAGGGCATATTCACGTTCAAAAAAACGTTCTGCTTGTGCAAAATTGCCTTCAATCACAAGTTGGCGTAACTTGCGAATATCTCCCCCTGCACAAAAGGCTTTTTCAGTAGTTGAATCTAGCCAAATCGCTTTTACACTTGCATCTTCCTTAAATTGTTGAAAAACTTCAAGTAATGAATTGACTAATCCTTCATCAAGTGCGTGTAATGATTTAGGACGGTTTAAACGTACAATACGCCAACCATTTTCTGCTGTTTCGACGATTAAATCGCCATTATACGGTAATGTTGTTTCCATTTATGCTTCCAATTGCCAGTTAACGGGTGTAATCCCGTGTTGATGTAAATAATGATTCGCTTTGGAAAAGACACGACAGCCAAAAAATCCCCCACGATTGGCGGATAAAGGTGATGGATGTGCAGCCTTTAAAACCAAATGCTTATCGGTAAAAATACGTTTGCCTTTTTGTTGTGCATACGACCCCCATAAAATAAAGACAATATGCTCACGCTGTTCATTTAACACATCAATAATCGCATCGGTGAACTCTTCCCAACCTTTTTGCTTGTGTGATGTCGGTTGTCCTGCTTCAACCGTAAGAACGCTGTTTAATAATAATACACCTTGCTCTGCCCAAGCGGTTAAATCACCATGATTAACAGGCGGAATCCCTAAATCTGTCGCCAATTCATGATAAATATTGCGTAATGATGGCGGTAAGGTAATGCCTTTATTAACAGAAAAACTTAAGCCATTGGCTTGATTTAAGCCGTGGTAAGGGTCTTGTCCTAAAATAACAACTTTGACTTGTTGTAATGGTGTTTTTTGTAATGCTCGGAAAATTTGTGCATTTGGGGGAAATATCACTTTTCCTGCTTGTTTTTCAGCACTTAAAAACTGGCGTAACTGCTCCATTTTTTCGCTTAGCAAAAAATCAACTAAAGGATATTTCCAATCTTCAGGTAATTGGACTTTGGCTAGGCGTTGCTGTTGCTCTTCGGTTAAGTGGCTATACATTCAATTATCCTAATTTTTATTCTACAGGGACTTGCAATTCTACCACAGGATTGACAAAAACATCACCTTGAATTAAACGTTGATACAGCATTTTATCTGACCATTCAAGCTGGATTTGTTCAGAAAATTGAATGCTCTCTAATGTTAAAATGCCCATTTGTTCATTGACCACATCTTCTAAAAAGCATTGAGCATAACCTGTGTCCGTTTCATGTACAATAACCGAATATACTTCAATATCCGCCTCATTGTTTTGCATTTGAGTTGTTTGCAAGACTTTTTGAGCTAAAAAGAAAAAAATCCGTGAAAATTGCTCTGCTGATGGCGAAACAGGTAAGGCAACCCATCTTGCACTAAAAGTTTTGCACGCTTGAAGATAGTTTGGGTCATCTTTTTGCCAAAAACAAATTGCATGGTCAAAACTATCATAAAGTTCCTTAATCACGCCTTTTAATAAGCCAAAGTCATAGACCATTTGCCCGTGGTCTAGGCGATTCGCTTTTAAAATAAGCTCGACTTTATAGCTATGTCCATGAATTGAACGCTTACAGCGGTCTGATGTACAGTTACGCACAATATGGGCATTTTCAAACTTAAATAATTTACGAATTAACATTGGCAATCCAAAAAGAGTGAGTGTTTTCCTTTAGTATAAAGCAGATTCATATAAAAAGTATGTGTTTTTTTCTATAACATTGATTGAATTTTTTTATTTTGTATAAAAAATAGCAAAATATGGACATAATGATGATAAAATCAACATTCGCAATCATTTTTATGAAAATAGACTTGACCAATGCAAAATTATCACTATAATACGCTACATATTCTCCCATAGCTCAGTCGGTAGAGCGACGGACTGTTAATCCGCAGGTCCCTGGTTCGAGCCCAGGTGGGAGAGCCAAAATTCTAAAATCCCTAAATTTTCTAATTTAGGGATTTTTTATTTTAGGTATTTTAAGTAAAGTTAAAGTGATAAGTGCGTTACTTTGGATGTTAAAGTAACGCTTTTTATCATTTCTTAATCGCCAAATCCTTCTAACCATTCTTGCTTGTTAATCTCATACTTAACAGTAGAAAAACCATCTGGATAATCTTTAAAACCTTTTTGTTGTAAGGCATACTGTTTGGCTTTCTCTATCTCTTCTAAACTAGAAAAAACCCCTAAGCATTTATAATTATCGCAACCCAAATCATCTACTCTTATGTGGTAGAGAACATAAACTGAATTGTTCATATATACTCCAATTATTTAAAAGCTCGAATGATGTGTTTATCGCATCGTTACAAACTCTTCCGCCCCTGTTGGATGAATAGCGACCGTATTATCAAAATCAGCTTTGGTTGCTCCCATTTTGATGGCAACTGCAAAACCTTGAATCATTTCATCTACACCAAAGCCAATGCCATGTAAACCAATGATTTTTTCATTTTCACCTAAACAAACCAATTTCATTTTACATGGTTGGCGATGTTGGGTAATCGCACTATACATAGGCGTAAATGATGATGTATAAACTTTAATCTGTTCTTGTCCATACTGTTCAATGGCTTGTTGTTCGGTTAAACCTATCGTGCCGATTGGCGGATGGCTAAACATTACGGTTGGCACTAAATTGTAATCTAAGTGTTCATTTGGTTTATTATTAAACAAACGCTCTGATAATCGGCGACCTGATGCTACTGCAACTGGCGTAAGTTCTATGCCATGTTCAATAATATCACCAACCGCATAAATGCCTTGAACGGTTGTATTTTGGAATTTATCAACCTTGATTTTACCTTGAGCATTGGTTTCAACGCCAATTTGCTGTAAATTTAACTGGTCGGTCATTGGCACACGACCAATCGCCCAAATAAGACAATCAACCGTTTGACTGCGTCCATCTTCAAGATGTAATGTTAAAGAGCCATCTTCATGTTTTTCCACTTCCTTTGGAATGGCATGAGTATGTAATTGAATACCATCTTGTTGAAAAATATCAAGAAGTGTTTCGACAATTAAACCATCAAATTTACGCAATGGTGCATTTTGACGTACAAATAAATGTGTTTCTGCCCCTAATTGGTTAAACACACCAACAATTTCAATGGCAATATACCCTGCTCCAACCACCGCAACACGTTTTGGTAAATGCGTTAAGGCAAATAATCCATCAGAATCAATTCCATACTCTGCTCCTTTAATATTTGGTCGGCTTGGTTTTGCTCCTGTTGCAATTAAAATATGGTCAGCGGTAATCTGTTCGCCATTAACTTCGACTGTATTGGCATTAACAAAACGAGCAAATCCTTGAATCACATCAACATTATTTTTAGCTAGACCACGTTCATAAGATTGATGAATTCGCTCAATATAGGCTTGACGATTTTTGACCAAATGGGCGTAATCAAATTGATTGATAGTAATATCAAAACCATAGTCTGGTGCATATTTCATCGCTTCGGCAATATGAGCCCCATACCACATGACTTTTTTCGGCACACAGCCTAAATTAACACAAGTTCCGCCTAAATGTTTTGCCTCAATAATGGTACATTTTTTACCATAACTGGCAGCTCGATTAATAGATGCAATGCCCCCACTGCCCCCGCCAATCGCAATATAATCATAATGTTTCATCTATTTTTCTCAACAGCTAAAAAAATCATTGTAACATGGCGATTTTTTTTGGATAGCCTATCAATGTAATTTTTCTTTGTAAAAAAGCAGTAAATCGCTAAATTTTAGATTATGATATAGAGTCTTTTTAATTTTGAGTTTTGCCATGACTGACCCAGCATTACAACAATTAAATGCCTTACTCGCTCAATGTGGATATACGCCTGAAGTGGTGCTGTTAAAATCACACACCACATCAACCAATGACGATATTTTGCAATTATATCAACAATTTCCACAGCTTAACTCGGCATTAATTTGCAGTGAACAACAAAGCCAAGGACGTGGACAACATCAACGCACATGGATTTCACCACAAGGCAACCTGTATTTTAGCTGTTTGGCTCAACTGAATCAGCCTGTAAATGGACGATTTTCTTTAGAAGTTGCCTTAAGTATTTTAAATAGTGCGACATTGACTGATTTTCCTTTAAAAGTAAAATGGGCAAATGATTTATATAGTCAATATGGAAAATTTGGCGGAATATTAATTGAACCGATGAATACCACAACCATGATTGTAGGCATTGGAATTAATCTTTACCCAGTAGAAACACAACAAGATGTATTTTATCCTATTACATCTTTAACTGAATTAAATATTCCGTTTGAACGTTTAAAATTAATCAGCGAATTATATCATGCGGTACAACAAGCCGTTCAATGGTTTAATTATGGTAGTCAAAATTTAATTCAACGATTCCAACATCATGCCTATTTACTTGGGGAAAATATTCAATTTGAACATCTTGATGGAATCACTCAAGGTAAATATATTGGCATTAATGCAGATGGTGCTTTAGGTTTATTAAATGATGAGCAGAAAGAAACCTATTATTATCAAGGGCGTATTATTTTAAATCAATCGAGTACATAATAATGACAAATCGACATTTATTTTTAGATATTGGTAATACACGCTTAAAATATTGGATTACAGAACATGGTCAAGCGATTGAACATTTTGCAGAATTACATTTACAATCGCCTGTTGATGTGATTCTTGGTTTAATCCATTATTTTAAATCACAAGATTTACATTATATTGCCATATCATCAGTATTAGATACTGAAAATAACCAACGCATTCACTCTATTTTATCCTTATTAGCAATTCCGATTTATTTTGCTCGTGTTCATTCTGATTATGCAGGTTTAAAATGTGGTTATCATCACCCTGAACAATTAGGCATTGACCGCTGGTTGCAAGTACTCGCCTGTGCAAAAGAAAAACATTATTATTGCGTTGTTGGTTGTGGCACTGCATTAACCATTGACTTAATTGATGAAATGCAACATTTAGGCGGTTATATTCTACCGAGTTTATATTTACAACGTGATGCGTTAATTAAAAACACTAAAGGCATTAAAATCCCTGCGGTTGCGTTTGAAAATCTAAATGTTGGACAAACGACTTTAGATGCGGTTCATCACGGTATATTATTAAGTTTAGTCAGCAGTATTGAAAAAATATTAAATCAAACTGTACATGGTCAAACACGCCAACTGATTTTAACAGGCGGTGATGCCCCTTTATTAGCTAGTTTTTTACAGGAATATACGCCGATTGTTGAACCAGATTTACTCTTAAAAGGCTTACAATGTTATCTACATCATCAAATTCAAAATGCCACAGCATAAAATAAAGTGAGATAATTTATGATTAAAGGTATTTTATTATCCGTATTGGCATCGTGTGTTTTTGGTATATTATACCTTTATAGTCAATTATTAATTGGAAATGCAAATGAAGTGTTTGCATGGCGTATTTTAACGACTTTGCCATTTGTATTTTTATTTGCTTATTTTACAGGAGATATTCAATATATAAAACAAGTCTATCAACGGATTAAAATTTCTCCTAAAATACTTCCCTTGTTAATCGTTTCATCGATTTTATGCTCGGTTCAATTATGGCTGTTTATGTGGGGGCCCTTAAATGGGCGTGGTTTACATGTTTCGCTTGGGTATTTTTTATTACCTTTAGTGATGGTATTGGTTGGACGATTTATTTTTAAAGAAAAATTATCTAAATTTCAAATTATTGCGGTTATTTTAGCAACGATTGGTGTAAGTCATGAATTATGGCGAGTCGGTCAAATTTCTTGGGAAACTTGTTTAGTGGCTTTTGGTTATGCAATTTATTTTGTTTTGCGAAAGAAAATTCAAACTGACCATTTAGGCGGATTTTTTTGGGATTTAGTTTTAATTCTACCAGTAGTTTTTTATTTTATTGCTCAATCTGATTTAGATTATGCACTCGCTCAACCTTATTTTTTATGGATTGTTTTAGGTTTTGGTATATTAAGTGCATTAGGTTTAGGCAGTTATATTTTAGCAAGCCGATTTTTACCTTTAAGTTTATTTGGTTTATTAAGTTATTTAGAACCGATTTTTTTAATGCTTGCATCATTATGGTTAGGTGAAAGAATTTCTTCAGATGAATGGTTTACTTATCTTCCTATTTGGGGTGCGGTGATTTTATTGGCATTAGAAGGGGCAATTCATTTTTATCAACAACGAAAATTAATTTCTCATACCAAATCTAATTAAGATGAACCAATAAAATAATAATCTTGTTGCTCACAGTTTTGACAATAGAGTGTTACACTTTTATTTTCTTCCTCATGTTCGACAATGACATCTTGAGAGCCACAATGAATACAACGCCGTTTTGCATAAAAATTTAAACGTGGCTCTAATTCTTGCCAAATTTTCCAAATCGGTTTGTAATAATAATCTTGTGGTAATTTTAAAAAGCGGATTAAAAAAATCTGACTTAGCGTGCTTAATGGCATACGTTCAGGATAAGGTAATGAATAGGATTCCCATTTTTCTGTATGAGAAATTTCATAATAAGAAAGTAAAGTTTGTTTTAAAATATTGGTATTAACAAAATTTTTATTTAATGGTTTTAATAAATTCTGCTCATGTAAATAATATAAGGCACGAGAAACTAAATAAAAAATTTGGGATAATGCTAAACGTTCCATCATCATAAAACATACTTGCTCTAAATGGTGATTTCCTGCAATACGAATCCCCCAATGATGGCAAACCATGGTACAATATTGTACAATATGTTGATATAAAACTGTATATAATGTATTTTTTACTTCATCAGCATGATAAAATGGCACTTCATGCACCAAATTATCATAAAATAATCGTTTTAATACACTATATAAATGCGATAAACTTGGTTCATTATATCCATCTAAACTTAAATTAACATAATAGGTTTCAGGTTCTTTATGAACAGTTTCAACCAAATATCCTTGTTTTAAAAATTGTTTCATCATTTGATGTTGATAATAATAATTTGGTGTAATCACACGATATTTTAATTGCGACCAAGGAATATATTCACTATGCGTTAAATCATCTGTTAAATGATGTTCTAATACGCTTAATAAAAATAATTGTTGTAATAAAGATAATTGATATAAATCTGTTAAACGTGTTTCTTTTATCGGTTGATTTTTATTTTTTTCCTCTTTTATACAATTTGCTAATTCTTGTTTGTGTTGCTGACGACAAACATTACAATAACAAATTCGGTCTTTTTGTGGAAAAATCTGATGTTTACATTGAGCTGATGAGCATTGAAAATAATAATAGACTCGCCCATAAATCATCGATTCCATGTCGTACATGGCTTTATGACACAATGGGCATTCAACATCAGGGTTAAGCTGTTGCTGTAAAACTTCTATTTCCATTTCATCAAAACTCAATTTATTATTTTATTAAGGATTTTGACGTAACCGATGAAAATTTTCTGTGGTAATTTGCCCCATTTCTTCTAAGGTTTTACCATGCACATCTGCTAAAACTTGAGCAACATAAGGCACATATTTCGGCTGATTTGACTTGCCACGATAAGGCACAGGAGCCAAATAAGGGCTATCCGTTTCGATTAATAAACGGTCTAATGGCACTTGTTTTGCCACATCTCGCAAGGCTTGAGCATTTTTAAAGGAAATAATCCCTGAAAATGAAATGTAATAACCGCAATCTAACACCGCTTTTGCCGTTGCCCAATCTTCCGTAAAACAATGTAAAATACCATGTGTTGATTGTTCACTTTTTATCATCGCAACGGTATCTTCTTTAGCCGAACGTGTATGCACAACTAACGGTTTTTTCAGGATTTTTGATGCGACAATATGTCGTGCAAAACTTTGTTTTTGTTGTGGAATTAGTTCTGTTGAATGATAGTAATCTAAGCCTGTTTCACCCAATGCCCAAACGTGTTCATGCTGTCCCAGTTCGACTAATTTTTCAACGGTTGCATCTGCTAGTTCTTGCTCACTACTGCACGGATGAACGCCGACACTATAACCGACAACCCCTTGATAACGTTGAGCAATTTTTGATAAACGAATTTGGTCTTCAAGCGTTACTGAAATCGCCATCATTTGCGAAACATTTGCTTGTTGTGCTTGAGCAATCACATCATCAAGTGCTTGCTCAAATGTTTCTTGTGGTAAATCAAGCATAGTTAAATGGCAGTGAGTATCAATAAACATCTTTAAACTCTTTTAAAATTGGGCATAAAAGCATAACAAGTTTTGTTTAAAAAGACAATTCTCTTTTATTACTGTGTATGTGTATTATTTTGTGATTTTGCTAAATGAACCTGCTCTTCTGTTAAATAACACCATTCGCCTTGTTGAATATTTAATTCATCTAAAGTTAATGCTCCTATTTTAAATCGATGTAATTGAGTTACATGATGTCCAATACTGGCAACCATTCGTTTAACTTGGTGATAAATTCCTTGATAAATGGTCATATTAAAACAATATTCATTTAAATATGCTAATTCATCTGCATAATATAATCCTGTTTCATTGCGTAAACTTACGCCCTGTTGAAATTTGCTTAATTCGTGTTGTTGAATTTGGTTTTCTGTTGTAATTTGATAAGATTTTCCTACATGATGGCGTGGGTGAGTCATTTTCTGTAAAAATTGCCCATCATCGGTGAGTAATAATAATCCTGTCGTATCTTGGTCTAAACGTCCAATGGTTTGAATTCCCCTTAAATTTAAATATTCTGGAAATAATTCATAAACGGAATGATGATAATCTGGCTGATGTGAACATTCATAGCCTTTGGGTTTATTTAATGCAATATAAACATTTTTTCGATATTGATATGTTTCGCCAAAAATACAATATTCAAATTGATTTAATTCTGATTCAGGTATATTATAATTTATATCTGTACAAACATTTTCTTTAATTATCACATTTCCTTGTTTAATTAATGTTTGACAATATTTACGAGAGCCGATTCCTTGTGATTGTAATAATTTATCGAGTTTCATTTGTTACCTAAAATCATCATTTAAACGAATGGATAGTGTACGGCAATTTTAATTTCTTGTCAAAATCGATGGCGATAAACAACATTTCGGGTTATACTCGCTTTTATGAAACTTGTTGCTTTAAATAAACCGTTTAATGTCTTGTCGCAATTTCGTCAAGATGGTAGCCATCAAACGCTGGCGGATTTTATCTTTGATTCTACCTTGCGAATTGCAGGGCGTTTAGACTTGGATTCTGAAGGGTTATTGCTTTTGACTGACCACGGTGGGCTAAATCAACACATTAGCCACCCTAAACATAAGCAATGGAAAACTTATATTGTTCAAGTAGATGGTGAAATTGATGACACCGCAATCCTACAATTACAACGTGGGGTGATGTTGAATGATGGTATCACTCGCCCTGCTCAAGTCAGAAAAATTGCCGAACCTGATTGGCTATGGCAACGTGTTCCGCCTGTGCGTTTTCGTGCGACCATTCCAACATCGTGGGTAGAAATTAAAATTTGTGAAGGTCGTAATCGTCAAGTTCGCCGTATGACAGCTCATGTAGGCTTTCCAACTTTGCGTTTAATTCGTACAGCGATTGGTTCAATTCAGTTACAGGATTTAAATTTAGATGTTGGTCAGCAATGTACATTAAATATACAAAAATATCCTGAATTTTCGTCTATAGATTTCACGCATTCTCCTTCTACTCGCTCGCTTACAGCGAACAAGCAAAAATCAATACCATCTAAGCCTTCACAGAAGAATAAACCAAACTCAAGACAGCGATATAAGGTTCAGTCAAAAAACTGTACTAAAAAATAGATTTTCGTATATTTCTTATTTTTTATGACCAATTTTTAACATACATTTGTTCACACCTTCATTCTATTGTCAAGTAAACCTACATTTTTTTACGCAACATTGCACATCAACGATAGATGTTCACATAAAACTTGTCTTGAATCAAGTTGTACTAAAAGGTACACTTTCAGCGTATTTCTATCAAGTTTTTTTGGGATAAAACTGCTCTTTTCTCATGCCTTGTTAATTCATAAGATTTTCGTTATTTTTTGATGGAAAATGTTGTGATGGTTTCTTTTTACTTGGTAGAATGTGAAATTATTGTCGTATATTTTGACATTTTAAGTGTTTAAAGTGTAACGGATATACAAAAATTTGTAAAAACAGTCAGTTATGAGGTATTTTATGGCACAAAATCGGCTTCATCTCCTGAGCCTATGTGCGATTGCAGTGAGTGTAGCACTTGTCGGGTGTGGCGGTGATAAAAAAGAATCTGCTCAAACCGCTCCAGCAACTCAGCAAGCACCTACCGCAAAAGAAGTGGGGGTATTGGTTGCACAATCACAACCAATTGAAAATAAGGTTGAACTTGCAGGTCGTGTTTCTGCTTATGAAACATCAGAAGTTCGTCCGCAAGCAACTGGCGTGATTATGAAACAATTTTTCCAAGAAGGAAGTTTTGTTAAAGCAGGTCAGCCTTTATATCAATTAGATAACCGTGCAAATTATGCAACTGCTGAAAATGCTCAAGCAACGGTAAATCGACATATTGCCAATGTAAATGCCTTGCGTGTGAAAGAACAGCGTTATCGTCAATTAGTGGGAACTAATGCGATTTCTAAACAGGATTATGATGATGTGTTGGCAAGTTTGCGTTTAGCTGAAGCGGACTTAAAAGCAAGTCAAGCCAGTTTAGAATCTGCCAAAGTATCATTACAATTCTCAACTATTACTGCTCCAATTTCTGGGCGTACAGGTCGTTCTAATGTAACGGTTGGTGCATTGGTACAAACGGGGCAAGCTGATGCCTTAGTAACCATTCAACGTTTAGACCCTGTTTATATTGATATTAATCAATCAAGTGCGGATTGGTTACGTTTACGTCAGCAAATTAATAGTGGTAGTTTAGGACGTAGTGGTAATTATACCGCTCAATTAAAAATGGAAGATGGCAGTATTTACCCACATCAAGGGCAATTAACCTTTGCTGGTGCAAGTGTCAATGAATCGACAGGTACAATTACTTTCCGTGCGATTTTCCCAAATCCACAGCAATTATTATTACCGGGGATGTATGCAACGGCTCAAGTAACTCAAGGGGTAATTGAACGTGCATATTTAGTTCCACAAACTGCTGTTACACGCAATGCAACAGGTCAAGCAACCGTTCTTGTGGTTGGAAATGATAGTAAACTCGTTTCTCGTACAGTTACCACAAAAGGTTCTCAAGGAAGTGATTGGATTATTACCGAAGGTTTAAGCGATGGCGATAAAGTTGTCGTACAAGGCAATGCCAAAGTAAAAGAA
>JBHACK010000230.1:0-19535 GCA_041854545.1 Acinetobacter sp.
AATACTATCTTTTATTATAAAATTTGCACAAAATTGACAAATTTGTTACATAAAAATTGTCATTTAAAATATTTTGGTATATGATGACAACACTTGAGCTTAAAGATACGGCATACGATTAACCATTTCATTTTCTTTAATTTTTTAAGATGTGAGTAGAAGTGTGAAATGATTCCTTATACCCTACTTTTTTTTACCTTACTTTCTCTTTTTTTGATTCCCGGCCCTACAAATGTCATTCTTGCACATACTGCTTATAAAAAAGGAATTTTTGCTGTTATTAAATCCTTACCTGCTGAATATTTAGGTTATTTATACGCCATTGCCTTATGGGGATTAATCATTCAAATTACTGCTCCTTATTGGACAGCATTTTATGAAATTTTACATTTTATCAGTATCTTATATATCTTTTGGCTTGCCTTCCGTTTATGGAAAAGTACTGATTTAACTCGCCATTTAAATTTTAATAAACGACTTTCTTATGGTGCAATGTTTCATGCAACCTTAAAAAATCCCAAAGCCTTGCTATTTGCAGTTGGCATTTTCCCGCCTGATGTTTGGCATGATTGGGAACATTATAAAGGAACCATGCTCGTTTTAGGTGTGGCGATGATACCAAGTGCATTATTTTGGGGATTATTTGGACGCTCTCTGCTCTCAAACCATCGTACACAACGACGTGCAGAATATATTTACAAATTTTTTGCTCTCCTACTTATCATTTGTACACTTCCTGTCATGATTCGTTTTTTTCATCATTTTTAGGGCATAAAAAAACTGCCTTATCAACATAAGACAGTTTCTTCAATCCTACAATGAAAATAAATTACATTGCACGATTTTTAATTTTACGAATGGTTTCTAACTGACCGACTGTTTCAGCTAATGCAGCCAATGCAGCAGCAGTATCCAACTCATTCTTTTGATTTGCAAGTAATGCTTCAGCTTGTTTACGCGCTTCTAAAATTGCAGCTTCATTTAAGTTATCTGCACGAATTGCGGTATCTGCTAACACAGTCACAACATGTGGTTGCACTTCTAGTACACCACCAGAAACATACACAATCTCTTCCTGACCATTTTCAAGTTGTACACGAATTGGGCCTGGTTTTAACAGTGTAGTTAATGGCGTATGCCCCGGCATAATACCTAGCTCACCACCAACGCCTTTTGCAATCAACATTTTAATTGAGCCAGTATAAATACATTCTTTTACACTAACTACATCACATTGCATTGTTGCCATGAGAATCTCCTAATAAGAGTAACTAGAATCTGTTAAGCATTGTTTGATGAATGCTTAACAGATGCCCAGATTATAGTTTCTCGGCTTTCGCAATTACTTCGTCAATACCGCCAACCATATAGAACGCTTGTTCTGGAATATGGTCATATTCACCCGCTAATAAGCCTTTGAAACCACGAATCGTTTCTTTTAATGGCACATATTTACCTGGTGCACCAGTAAAGACTTCTGCAACGTGGAACGGTTGAGAGAAGAAACGTTGAATCTTACGAGCACGATAAACGACTAACTTATCTTCTTCAGATAATTCGTCCATACCCAAGATTGCAATAATATCTTTTAACTCTTTATAACGTTGTAACACGTTTTGAGCTTGACGAGCAATTTCATAATGCTCTTGACCAACCACTAATGGGTCTAACTGACGAGATGTTGAATCAAGTGGGTCAATCGCTGGGTAAATACCTTGAGATGCGATATCACGGCTTAATACGACAGTTGCATCTAAGTGAGCAAATGTTGTTGCTGGAGAAGGGTCTGTCAAGTCATCGGCAGGAACGTAAACCGCTTGAATCGATGTAATCGAACCAGATTTGGTTGATGTAATACGCTCTTGAAGTACGCCCATTTCTTCTGCAAGTGTTGGTTGGTAACCTACCGCAGATGGCATACGACCTAATAATGCTGATACTTCAGTACCTGCAAGTGTATAACGGTAGATGTTATCAACGAATAAAAGAACGTCACGACCTTTACCGTTTTCATCTTTTTCATCACGGAAATATTCCGCCATGGTCAAACCAGTCAATGCAACACGTAAACGGTTACCTGGTGGTTCATTCATCTGACCATAAACCATTGCTACTTTATCAAGTACGCCTGAATCTTTCATTTCGTGGTAGAAGTCGTTCCCTTCACGAGTACGCTCACCTACACCAGCGAATACAGATAAACCACTGTGTGCTTTTGCGATGTTGTTAATTAATTCCATCATATTAACGGTTTTACCAACACCCGCACCACCGAACAAACCAACTTTACCACCTTTTGCAAATGGGCAAAGTAAGTCAATTACTTTAATCCCAGTTTCTAAAAGTTCAGTAGAGCCTGCTTGCTCAGCATAAGATGGAGCTGAACGGTGAATCGCCCATTTAGTCTCTGCGTTTACAGGACCTGCTTCATCTTGTGGACGACCCAATACGTCCATAATACGACCTAAGGTCGCTGTACCTACTGGTACAGAAATAGGAGCACCTGAATTAGTTACAGGTAAACCACGTTTTAAACCTTCAGTAGAACCCATGGCAATAGTACGAACAACACCATCACCTAACTGTTGCTGAACCTCTAAAGTTGTTTCAGTCCCTTCTACTTGTAAGGCATCATAGATTTTTGGAACACTGTTACGGTCGAACTCAACGTCGATAACCGCACCAATGATTTGAGTAATACGACCGCCACTCATTGGAAAACTCCCAAAATTAATTTCTTCATAATCACACCGCAGCCGCACCACCAACGATTTCAGAAATTTCCTGAGTAATCGCTGCTTGACGCAACTTGTTATAAATGAGTTGTAGGCTCTTAATCAATTCACCCGCATTATCAGTTGCTGCTTTCATTGCAACCATACGAGCAGACTGTTCACAAGCCATATTTTCAACTACGCCTTGATAAACTACAGACTCAATATAACGTTTCAATAAACCATCTAATAACTCTTCAGCTTCTGGTTCATAAATATAATCCCAGCTGTGGCTACGATTTAACAGTTTATCTTCACTTGCAGGTGCTAAAGGAACAATTTGCTCAATTTTAGGCTTTTGCGTCATCGCATTGACAAAACCGTTTGATACTAAATAAATACGGTCTATTTCACCACGATTAAAAGCATCTAACATGACTTGCACAGTGCCTGTGAGCTGTTCCATTTCTGGAGCATCGCCTAATTGAGTAGTCGCTCCTAGTACTTTTCCGCCGAAACTTTTACAAAATGAAACCGCTTTTTGTCCAATTAAAGCAAACTCAACTTCAATGGATTGCTGTTTCTTTTGTTGCACATCAAGGACAAGTTTCTTAAACAAGTTAATGTTTAAACCACCTGCCAAACCACGATCAGATGACACAATAATATAGCCGACACGTTTTACAGGACGCTCAACCATATAAGGGTGTTTAAACTCTGGATTCGCTTGAACTAAGTGAGCAATCACACGTTGCATATTTTCGGCATACGGACGGCCAGCAGCCATACGCTCTTGCGCACGACGCATTTTAGAAGCTGCAACCATCTGCATCGCACGGGTAATTTTTTGTGTGCTTTTGATACTTGCAACTTTGGCACGAATTTCTTTTAAATTTGCCATACGCTTAACCTAGCTTTCGGAAAGCTCTTAACGAGCTTCCGAAGTTTGATTCCAAGAATCAAACCTACCATTAGTAAGTTTGAGTCGCTTTAAAGTTTTCAATACCTGCTTTAATGGCAGCTTCGATATCACTGTTATAATCACCAGTTTCATCGATTTTCTTCATTAAATCAGCATATTCTGAGCGGAAGTAAGAAATTAATGCAGCATCAAAATCTACAATTTTCTTCACTTCTACATCTGCCATATAGCCTTCATTTGACGCATAAACAGAAACAGCTTGGTCAGCAATAGAATATGGAGCAAATTGTTTTTGCTTCATCAATTCTGTTACACGTTGACCATGCTCAAGTTGTTTACGAGTTGCTTCATCAAGGTCAGATGCAAACTGAGCAAACGCTGCCAATTCACGATACTGAGCAAGAGCAGTACGAATACCACCTGATAACTTCTTGATAATTTTCGTTTGAGCCGCACCACCCACACGAGATACCGAAATACCTGCGTTTACAGCAGGACGGATACCAGAGTTGAATAATGAAGTTTCTAAGAAAATCTGACCATCTGTAATCGAAATTACGTTGGTTGGAACGAATGCTGATACGTCACCCGCTTGAGTTTCAATGATAGGCAATGCAGTTAAAGAACCTGTTTGACCTTTCACAGCACCTTTCGTGAACTCTTCAACATATTCAGCAGATACACGAGATGCACGCTCTAACAAGCGAGAGTGTAAATAGAATACGTCACCTGGATACGCTTCACGACCTGGTGGACGACGTAATAACAATGAAATTTGACGATACGCTACCGCTTGCTTAGACAAGTCATCATAAATGATTAACGCGTCTTCACCACGGTCACGGAAATACTCACCCATTGTACAACCAGCATATGGTGCTAAGAATTGCATTGCTGCTGGGTCTGCTGCTGCTGCTGCAACAACAGTAGTATATGCCATAGCACCCGTCTCTTCTAACTTACGCACTACGTTTGCAATAGTTGATTGTTTTTGACCAACTGCAACATAAATACATTTAATGCCAGAATTTTTTTGTGCAATGATGGCATCGATTGCCATAGCTGTTTTACCAGTCTGACGGTCGCCAATGATTAACTCACGCTGACCACGACCGATTGGAATCATGGTATCAACAGACTTATACCCTGTTTGTACAGGTTGGTCTACTGATTGACGCCAAATTACCCCTGGTGCAACCTTTTCAACAGCATCAGTTAATTTAGCATCGATAGGGCCTTTACCATCGATAGGATTACCCAAAGCATCGACAACACGACCCAATAACTCAGGGCCTACAGGTACTTCTAATACACGACCTGTACAACGAGCTTTTTGACCTTCTTGAAGGCTTAAATAGTTACCTAAAACTACAGCACCCACTGAATCCTGTTCAAGGTTCAGTGCTAAGCCGTATAAGCCACCATCAAATTCAATCATTTCACCGTACATTGCATCTGCCAGACCGTGAATACGCACGATACCGTCAGACACCATAACGATGGTACCTTCATTTTTAGCGGTGGCACTGGTATCCAAATCGCCGATACGCTGTTTAATGAGCGCACTAATCTCGGATGGATTCAGTTGTTGCATTGCGCTATACCTCAATTTATTCTTAATTCTATCTTCTATACATGGAGATTACGCTAGAAGACGAGTCCGCATTTTTTCAAGCTTGTTTAATGCCGAATCATCAATCACGATATCACCAGCACGAATCACCACACCTGCAATTAACGCAGGATTCACTTCAACTTTTACTTGAACAGTACTATTAAAACGTTTTTCTAACGCATGAGACAATAGTTGCTCTTGTACAGAAGTTAATGGTAATGCTGATTCAATCACCACATCGACCACATTATTATTTTCTGATTTCAAACGGTCAAATTCTGCTGAAATTTCAGGTAATAATGCTATACGGTCATTCTCAGCCAATAACGTTAAAAAGTTTGCAAGTTCAGGCGTTTGTTCATCACCTAGCACTTTTGCAAAACAATTCACTTGTTCAGCTGGGGTTAATTCAGGACGATTCAAGTAAGCGGAAAATGCTTCATCTTGCACTGCAGCACTCAGCATCTGTAACGCAGCTGACCATTGTTCTGCTGTTTTTTGCTCAGACGCATAAGCAAATGCTGCTTTCGCATATGGTCGTGCTAATGTCAAGAGTTCAGCCATAGTTTTCCTCGCTTACAGTTTAGCAGCTAACTGTTTAAGCATTGCATCGTGTGCTTGAGCATCAACTTGTTGGCTTAGAATTTTTTCTGCACCAGCAACTGCTAACTCAGCCACTTGCTGACGTAATGCTTCACGAGCTGCATTAATTTCAGTATCGACTGCTTCTTTTGCTTGCTGACGAATACGCTCACCCTCTGCGGTTGCTTGGGTACGAGCTTCTTCAACCAATTGTGCTGCACGACGATTTGCTTGTTCAATCAATTGAGCCGCTTGAGCTTTAGCTGCATCGATTTCTTGCTTAACTTGTGCTTGAGCATCAGCAAGGTCTGCTTTTGCTTTTTCAGCAGCATTTAAGCCATCGGCAATTTTACTTTGACGGTCTTCAATTGCTTTCATTAACGGTGGCCAAACAAATTTCATGCAGAATGCGACAAAAATCGCAAATGCAATCATTTGACCAAAAATAGTATAGTTAATATTCATTGCAATTCCTCAATGATAAATTTAGGAATATTGCCGATTAACCCACTAACCCAACAAATGGATTTGCAAAGATAATGAATAAACCGATACCCACACCAATCATTGGTACCGCATCAAGGAGACCAGCGATTAAGAACATACGAGTTTGGAGTTGTGGAGCTAACTCAGGCTGACGAGCAACTGCTTCTAAGAAACGACCACCTAAAAGACCAAAACCGATTGCAGTACCTAACGCACCAAATGCAATAAGAAGAGCAGCTGCAACAGCAGATAAACCAACGACTAATTCCATGAAAGAATCCTCTGGGTTAAATTATATATAGAAATTTAAACTGTATCTGAATGTTGAACCATTCAACACCCAGACATAACCATTAATGTTTTTCGCTTGCCATGCTCAAGTACACGATGGTCAACATCATGAAAATGAAGGCTTGCAATGTGATTACCAAAATATGGAAGATTGCCCAAGGTACAGATAATGTCCATTGAATCCAGAACGGTAATAATGCGATTAAGATAAAAATCAATTCACCCGCATACATGTTACCAAAAAGTCGCAATGCCAAAGAGATTGGACGAGCTAAGAAGGTAACTAATTCTAGAATCAAGTTAATTGGAATAAACAGTACTTTTAGAGCAGGATTTTTTGGATTAAACGGGTTAAGAGCTAATTCACCAACGAACCCACCCACACCTTTTTCACGAATACTATAGAATAAAATTAAACCAAATACTGCCAAAGACATACCTAACGTAATGTTCGGGTCTGTAGATGGTACAATTTTAAAGTAAACGTGGTGTGGATCCATACCAAACACATTTGCACCAATCACTTGAGCTGCATAAGGAATCCAATCCACAGGGATTAAATCCATTAAGTTCATCAAGAAAATCCAGACGAAAATCGTCAAAGATAAAGGTGCAATTAAACGTGATTTGCCATGGAACGTATCACGAACATTAGAATCAACAAACTCAACAATCATTTCAATCGCTGCTTGGAATTTTGTTGGCACACCACTATTTGCAGCTTTAGCCACCGTCCAAAACAGTAAACAGAAAATCAGTCCAAGTCCGATTGACCAACCCATTGAATCCAAGTGAATTGCAGTGAACCCCATCTGTTGAGCTTCTTCAGCAGTCTCAGCCAATTTCCATGTCCCATCTGGCATTTTGCCATAGGTCATATTGGTCAAGTGATGCTTAATATACTCTGTCGAAGTAAGGGTATGTTCTTCAGCAGCCATAGTCACACCTGGTCAATGTTTACAAAATAATCCCAAACTATATGCTCACACATATAACTCAAAATTAGGTTTAGATGATTTCACCCTTACCGCATAAAACGAGTCAGCACCATCGGTACAAACCACGCCATACTTTGAATAAGAATAAAACCACAAAAGAGAGCAAGAACCGAAAGTGGTTTTACACTCGTTAAAACAATAATAAATCCAACGCTGACAATCACAAATTTACCAATCATTCCTTTCGACATATTTTCTAAAATCTGCCGAGATGCTGTTGCACCTGCTACTCGAAACGACTGCCACGCAAAGTAACTACTCGCCAACCAGCAAATGATTGCACCACAAACCGCGCTTTTCGCGACAAGTCCATCAAATACAATCCATGCAACACCACCAATCACTGGTATCATCAATGCTTGTAAAAGAACAAGCGTCTTTGCTAAGCGACGGTCAATTAGACGACCTACTGAACTCATATCTTGCCCACGTTGTGCATTGATGTTGTCATTTTGTCAAAAATCGTTTTTAATCTAGTGTATTATACGTTTAAATTACATTTTTTTGCAATGTCTTAACTGACATTACATTCGTTTTTCTGACATTTTTTTGTGTCTGATTTCACTTTTTTAAGATACATTTAATCAAAAATGTTAAGATTACACATCATTAAATACAATTAACATACTAATTTTAAATGATTATTTTTAAATAAATCTCTATTTCAAAATTTTCTTTTTCATCAAATTGTCGTTTTAAAAAATAATGAGCATAAACCGAATAAATATGTTGATAAGCTTTCATTCTTGACCATTTGGTCGATTTATCAAAAAAATAAGCTCCACAACAGTAAGGCACTCTTTTTTCCATCTGTTTTACAGTATAATGGAACGAATTTTATTGATTTGATATTTTTAAGATGAAAACAGTTCGTACTCGTATTGCCCCATCACCAACGGGTTTTCCACATGTTGGTACAGCATATATTGCACTTTTTAATTTATGTTTTGCCAAACAACACGGCGGTGAATTTATTTTACGCATTGAAGATACTGACCAACTTCGCTCGACACCAGAATCTGAAAAAATGATTTTAGATTCATTACGTTGGTTAGGTTTAAATTGGTCTGAAGGCCCTGATATTGGCGGAAAACACGCTCCTTATCGTCAATCTGAACGTATGGACATTTATAAACAATACGCCTTAGAATTGGTTGAAAAAGGTCATGCGTTCTATTGTTTTGCTACAGCAGAAGAACTTGACCAAATGCGTGCAGAACAGCAAGCTCGTGGTGAAACTCCACGTTATGATGGACGTGGTTTATTATTATCGGAAGATGAAGTAAAACAACGTCTTGCAAATGGCGAACCACACGTTATTCGTATGAAAGTGCCAAGTGAAGGCATCTGTAGATTTAATGATATGTTGCGTGGCGAAGTGGAAATTCCATGGGCTCAAGTGGATATGCAAATTCTACTTAAAACTGATGGTTTGCCAACTTACCATTTAGCCAATGTGGTCGATGACCATTTAATGGAAATTACTCATGTGATTCGTGGTGAAGAATGGATTTCATCTGCACCAAAACATCAGCTGTTATATCAATATTTTGGCTGGGAAATGCCAACCTTATGCCATATGCCATTGTTGCGTAACCCTGATAAATCGAAATTATCAAAACGTAAAAACCCAACATCAATTAATTATTATAAAGATATTGGCATATTGCCTGAAGCCTTACTCAACTATTTAGGGCGTATGGGTTGGTCAATGCCTGATGAACGTGAAAAATTTAGCTTAACTGAAATGATTGAGCATTTTGACATTCATCGTGTATCGCTTGGTGGCCCTATTTTTGATATTGATAAATTACATTGGCTGAATGGTCAATATATTAAAGCCATGACACCTGCTGAATTATTAAACACAATACTCACTTGGCAAGGCGACCGTGCGAAATTAGGAGAGATTGCAGGGGCGATTCAACCACGCATTAACTTGCTTTCTGAAGCGGTGAATTGGTCAGCATTTTATTTTAATCATATGCCAACCATTACCGCAGAACAGTTTGAAAATAAAAAACTTTCTGCTGAACAAGTGCGTCAAAGTTTACAATTTGCCATTTGGCGTTTAGAAAGTTTATTTACTTGGAATAATGACACCGTTAGCCAAGTATTGATGGATTTAGCCAACCAAATGGGCGTTAAATTGCGTGATTTTATGCCGACTTTCTTTATTGCGATTGCCGGCTCAACCAGCTCAACCCCTGTGATGCAATCGATGGTAACGATTGGCCCTGATTTAACCTTTGCTCGTTTACGCCATGCCTTAAATGTGGTCGGCGAACCAAGCAAAAAAGAGTTAAAAGAATGGGAAAAGCTAAATCAGCAATTACAGTCGCCTAAAAATTCATCTAATGAAGATGCGGAATAAGGCGAATCATTGACAGGGTTCACTATCCATCTTAATATAATGAACTATTGGGGATATAGCTCAGTTGGTAGAGCACTTGCATGGCATGTAAGGGGTCAGCGGTTCGAACCCGCTTATCTCCACCACATTTTAAAAGACCTGTTTTAAACAGGTCTTTTTTTATGCAAAAATATTGCTAACCATTTATTTTATTCAACTAAAATCGGAGTATGGTAATGACACTCAAATTGAAAAAACTCTCTATCTCCATCGCTTTGGCGAGTACATTACTTCTCTCTCCAAGTGCATGGGCATGGTGGACGTGTGAAAGAGCACAAGTGGGTGAGCGTGATTATGACACTGTAAGTTGCTTGTCTGAAGATGTATCTGTCGTTAAAAAAGGCAATCGGTATGGTTTTGTTGATAAAACAGGCAAAGTGATTATCGCCTTACAATATGATGATGCGTTTAATTTTCTTGATGGTTTAGCCTCAGTCAAACAAAACGGTAAATGGGGTGTGATTGATAAAACAGGTCAAGTGATTACCCCTTTTCAATATGATGAAATAAAATTATTTAAAGGCTTGGCGTGGGTCAAAAAAGATGATAAATGGAAATTTTTATTGATAAAACCAGAAAAATAGCCAATAGATGAACTTAGGCTGAAAAAATGAATAAAAAAAATGCAATCAATTTAAAAATCATAAAATCTTTAAAATTTTGCTTGACTCATACCGAAAAGCCCTATATTATACGCACCACACAGAGAGAACAAAGATTGTTAATCTGTTTTATATGTCCCTATCGTCTAGAGGCCTAGGACATCGCCCTTTCACGGCGGTAACCGGGGTTCGAATCCCCGTAGGGACGCCAGTTTTAGTAAAACCATTTTAGTTTTCAATCACCGATCCTCCTCGGTGATTTTTTTTGCCTTCTTTTTACCCTACCCTTTTGTTGATAAATCTTATACAATAGCCCACTGACATTTTTTTGATAATAGGTTGTTTATGTTTACGCCATGCCCAAAATGCAAAAGTACCAAAGTAATGCCTTTAGCTGGAACATCGCCAGATAGTCCACGTCCAAATGTACCAAAAAGTTTGATGATGTTATTGCCAAGTATTTTTGTATTGCTCTTTTTAGGTATCTTGAGTATTGGCTTTGTTGCCTTTGGCAAAAGCATTGGCACAACAATGCAAGGTTTGATTTTGGCATCATTTTTATTGACAGCGGTTTCTGCGGTGATGTTTGTGCGTGATTTGCCTGATTTTAAAATTTCATTGCAAGCCTTTTTACAAGCTCAAAAGCGTTGGAAATGCCGTGATTGTGGCGAAGAATGGGAAACCAGATAAAAAATTATCACAGAAATGTGATGTGATTATCATTTTTTATCGTACATGGATATAAAAATTAGCTATAATAATACGTTCAATATTTCAGCAATGGAATATTGAACATTTCAAAACTTATTTGAAGTGAATAATGGGTTTTTCAAATAAGTCTCAATCAACAAATGGATGGGGAGATAATATCCATGTTAAAACAATATCATGTGGCAATGATTTCAGCAATGACTGCACTTGTATTGCCATTCTCTACTTATGCAACACCAACAACTGCAAAGTTGCCTTCTGCTCAATCAACGATTGAGTGTAAAGCGGTTTCTGAAAAAGAAATTGCAGGACTTTTTGACCGTTGGAATGCGTCTTTAGCTACAGGTGATGCGAAAAAAGTGGTTGCAAATTACGCAACAGATTCGATTTTATTGCCAACAATTTCGAATAAAGCACGCTTTAGCCCAGCTGAGAAAGAAGATTATTTTGTTACGTTCTTAAAAAAGAAACCGCAAGGTAAAATTGATGAGCGTTTTATCCAAATCGGTTGTAATATGGCATTAGATGCGGGGTTATATACCTTTACTTTTGCTAATGGCGATAAAGTAAGCGGTCGTTATAGTTATACATACCGTTGGAATGGTGAAGAGTGGTTAATTACTCATCATCACTCTTCTGCAATGCCTGAAAAGGCTAAAAAATAAACGCAATTAAGCGTTAAATTTCAGTCTATAAAATACCATTATATTGTTTATAATGGTATTTTTTATGACCGTAATTCGGCTCTTGCCTGTTTTACATCGCACATTGCATTTTTTAATTGCTCAAAACGTGTCTGAACTTGTTGAGCAAATTCATCATCTGCTGTTCGTTGTTCTTTGCGTAAAATGCTGACAAATTGTTCAAATTCTGCAACCACGCCTTGTAAAGTTGGTACGCCTACATAACGAGTTGCCCCTAACAAGCGGTGTAAAATCGATTCTAATTGTGGAAAATCTTCAATTTCAATCAATTCTGTCATCTCTCGGCAATCTGACTCAAAAGAATTGATTAATCCATCTAATAAATCGAGTGCTAAATCGTGTTTATTGCCCACTAAAGTCAAGCTTTGTTGCCAGTTTAGAATATCCTGTTTAGGGTTGATGTCTGATGGTATTGTATTTTCTTTTGGCGTTAATGTGATGGTTTGCATTTTGCCCCATCGTTGTAATAAATGTACCATTTGTTCCAGTCGAATCGGTTTACTGGTGTAATCATTCATGCCACTTGCAAAAATTTGTTGTTTATCATCGCTTAAATTATGGGCACTTAGGGCAATGATTGGAATCTGTTGATGTGCGGTTAAAGTAGATTCTAATGAGCGAATCGCTCGTGCAGTTTCAATCCCTGACATAACAGGCATTTGAATATCCATAAAAATCAGGTCAAATAAAGGTTGTTGCATATCCATACGTTGTTGTAAAAGCTGTAAGGCTTCTTGTCCGCTTAAGGCTTTTACGCATTGAATATTAAACTCATTTAATAAGGCTTCTAAAACCAATAAATTGGGTAAATGGTCATCAACGGCTAAAACCTGTAAATGTTGCCCATCAAATTCTTGTGTTGGCTCAATCAGCGATAATTGTTCTTGAAATAATTGCCATAATGCCGGTCGATAAATCGGCTGATATAAAGGATAAGCCTGATATTTTTTTAACAATGCCAAATTTAATGCCGTTTGATAACCACATACTGCCAATTTCCCTGTATAACGTTGGCGAATTTCTGTTAAAGATGCTTCTAAATCATCTGTATTTTGAATAATAAGCCATGATTCTGTTGGAGATTTAAGTTGAGTTAAACGATTTAACATCTCAAAAGCAGACGTAGTTTCATGATAATCTATCTCTGTTTGTTCTAAATAATAACGTAAAACACTCGCCAATGCAGGGGTTTTAAAATAGGATAAGACGTGTAAAGTTGGAAATTTTGGACAATGCTCTAATTTATCTTCACGCTTTAAACACGCTGTAAACCAAAATGTTGTTCCTTTATCCGTTGGCGTTAGCCCCTGATTTTCTCGGAAACCAATCTCACCATTCATCAGCTGGACTAATTGCTTAGAAATGGCTAAGCCTAAGCCTGTACCGCCATATTGACGTGTAATCGAAATATCCGCTTGAGAAAATGACTCGAACACCTTATTTTGCTCAGCCCCACTCATGCCAATCCCAGAATCTTGCACGCTAAATAACCAAATATCATGCTCATTTAAACGTTTTTCCAAACGCACACGAACAATAATTTCTCCTTCAGGGGTAAATTTAATCGCATTGGAAACTAAATTGGTTAATATCTGTTTAAATCGTAAAGAATCACCACACACATAAACAGGAACATCCGCAGGATAATAAAAAACTAAATCCACATTTTTTGCTAAAGGCGATAACATATCCATCACATCAAAAATCGCCTGTTCTAAATTAAATACTGTCATTTCTAATTGTAATTTCCCTGCTTCAATTTTAGAATAATCCAATACATCATTAATTAATGCCAATAAATGGGCTGATGATTTTTTCATAGTTTCTAAATAAACTTTATACTCTGGATTTATATTTTTTTGACGTAATAATAATTGAATAAAACCACTAATACTATTTAATGGCGTGCGTAATTCATGACTAATATTAGCTAAAAATATCGATTTTGCTTGATGAATTGTTTTAAAACTAGCGAGTTGCTGTTGATATTTTGCGGATTCAATTTCAATACGGTCAAGCATTTGTCGAGTATCATTTTCCGTTTCATCTGCATATTGTTTTAATTCAATAAATTGCTGGTTTAAACGTTGAATAAACGCATCAATATCTTGTTGTAATTGCATTAATTCGCCATAACTTTCTACAACTCTATATTGCTCTAAATTCTCACCTGTTAATTGTTGTAATTGCAATCTTAATTTATAAACAGGCGATAACCAATAACGGGTATATAAGGTTAAACTAATGGTTAAAAATACCAGAATTAAAAATATACATACACCCAAACTCATTAAAATACGATATTTTAATAAAGATAATCCTTGATTATCCATTTCAATCGCAAGCCATGCTAGTTTATGATGTAATTCTAATGGCATTATAAATACATGATTATGGTGATATTGAATGGGTTCTAAATGATTATCTTGTGGAGATTTTTTTATATAGGGTTCTAATAAAGAAAATGGTAAGGTATGACCAATAGAAATAATCTCTTGAGCATAAAAAAAACTCACCGCTTGTACTTCTTGTTCAAGCATAATGTTTTTTAATAATTGATTGACTTTATCTTCTAATTGATGTGGTTCTGTTTCGGTAATATTACTGATATGTTGTTTATATTGAACCAAAATCGATTGGGCAATATAATGTTGTTTTAATAAATAATTTTTTTCTGCTTCAGAATAAACTAACCATGAACCAACCGTAGATAAAACTACAGTTGGTATTAAAATTAATGCAATTAATTGCCCATAAATCTGATTAAGATGTAAGCGTTTAATCCAACGTTGATAGAGATTTAACATTTTTTCATACACAACGAGAAAACGCCATTATAACAAAAATTTAGGGAAATCATCACGATTCCCCTAAATCTCTCAACGTTTTCAGCATTTAACGATAGCCATTTGGATTTTGTTTTTGCCAACGCCAGCTATCACGCAACATCTCGGCTAAACCAAATTGAGCCTGCCAACCTAACTCGTCTTTTGCTCGTTGTGGATTAGAAAATGATATTGCAACATCACCTGCACGGCGTGGAGCAAATTCAAATGGAATTTCAACGCCATTGACCTGTTCAAAGGTATTTTTAATTTGTAATACTGAATAGCCATTGCCTGTTCCAATGTTCCACGCACGGCAACCTTGATGTTGTAAACGATAATTTAAGGCACATAAATGGGCATTGGCTAAATCAACCACATGAATATAATCACGCACACCCGTTCCATCTTCCGTTGCATAATCATTACCATAGATGGATAATTTTTCACGGCGACCGACCGCTACTTGCGTAACATAAGGCATTAAATTATTTGGAATACCTTGTGGGTCTTCGCCAATTTGTCCACTAACATGAGCCCCAACAGGATTAAAATAACGTAATAATGCCACTGACCAACGGCTATCTGTTTGAGCCGTTTTTTGTAAAATCTGCTCACAAATCAACTTAGTATAACCATAATTATTGCTTGGCATACCGGTTGGCATCTCTTCATTTAATGGTGAAATATTCGCTTCATCATACACCGTTGCAGATGAACTAAACACAATGGTATAAACCCCTGCACGTTGCATAGCCTTGACTAGTTGCACCGTACCTGAAATATTATTTTCAAAATAAATCAATGGTTTTTCTTGGCTTTCACCTACCGCTTTTAATCCAGCAAAATGAATCACCGCATCAATTTGATGTTGTTGGAAAATCGTATCCAAACAGAGTGCATCTAAAATATCACCTTGAATAAAATCAAGTTTTTTTCCTGTAATAGCTTGTACACGCACTAAGGATTCTTCACTACTATTCGATAAATTATCTAAGACGACAACTTCATGTCCAGCATTAAGCAATTCAACACAAGTATGCGAACCAATATACCCTGCTCCACCTGTTACTAAAATTTTAGCCATCTGCTTTCTCCAAGAAAATGCGTAATAAACCTTGAGTTGAACCATCTAAGGCAGATAAATCATGTTGGGTACGATTTAAAATCGGTAAAATTTGATTGGCGATTTCTTTACCTTTTTCTACGCCCCATTGGTCAAATGGATTGATATTCCACATTACCGATTGCACAAACACTTTATGTTCATACAACGCAATCAACATTCCTAAACTGTAAGGATTGAGTTCATTGAGTAAAATGGTTGTACTCGGTTGATTGCCTGCATATTGTTTATATTCAGGTAAATCTTGTAACTCTTGTTCATCAAGTGCTTGATTTCCAAAGGCTAATAAGCGAGATTGAGCCAAACAGTTAGATAAAGCCAAATGATGTTGCTCAATTAACGCTTCTGCATTTTCAGCATACGTATATTGTTGAGCATTATAACGGCGAATCGGTGCAATAAAATCACAACTAACCGCTTGGGTGCCTTGATGTAATAATTGATAAAACGCATGCTGAGCGTTTGGCCCCACATCGCCCCAAACAATCGGACAAGTCCCATAAGTAACTTTTTCATTATTACGTTGTACCGATTTACCATTAGATTCCATTTCTAATTGCTGTAAATATGGTGCAAAATATTTTAAACGTCCATCATACGGTAAAATGGCATGGGTTTTAATATCTAAAAAGTTACTATTCCAAATGCCAATTAACGCCATTAATACAGGAATGTTGACACTAAACTCGCTTTGACGGAAATGCTGGTCAATCGCATACGCCCCTGCTAAAAATTGTTTAAAGCCTTCCACACCAATGGTGAGCATAATTGGAAAACCAATACATGACCAAAGTGAATAACGACCGCCGACCCAATCCCACAACAAAAAGCGATTTTGTGGTGCAATGCCCCATTCTGCCATTTTATCGGTGCGAGTTGAAATGCCAATAAAATGATTTTTTAACACCGCAGGACGTTGTCCAAGTGCTTTTTCTAACCATAAACGCACAGTTTGAGCATTGGAAAGCGTATCAATCGTTCCAAATGATTTTGACGAAATAATAAATAAGGTCGTTTCAGGACGTAACTGGTGCAACAAGTCAGATAATTGACTGCCGTCCATTGTGGATACAAAATGAACATTTAAAGTTTTAGCCGTTTGTTGCTTAAAATCTGACAATGCGGTAGATGCCATCAAAGGCCCTAAATCAGACCCCCCGACACCAATATTGACCACATCTTGAATCACTTCACCCGTTGCACCACGATATTGTCCTGCATGAATTTTATTCACAACATCATATAAACGGTTAAGCTGTTCATGAACCTTTTCTGCTAATTCAGGAAATTCGCTGTCCTGTTCTGGCAGACGTAATGCCCAATGCATCGCCGCACGTTTTTCAGTATAATTAATCGCTTCCGTTGAAAATAAACGCTCAATCCATGAACTTAAATGTTGCTGTTTTGCTGACTGTACTAGATGTTGCAATACATCATCATTGACCCGTTGCTTACTATAATCAAATAATAAGCCATTGAATTCTAAACTATATTCATCAAAACGGTTCGGCTGTTGTGCAAATAATTCGGTTAGATGTACATAGTGCATTTGTTGAGCAGTACGATATAAATGCTGAATATCAGAATTAGATTTTATCATTCTCGTCCTACTCCCATGTACATAAAACCTTGCATTCGCATATAATCTGGGTCATAAATATTACGCCCATCTAAAATTAAAGGATGTTTCATTGCTTGACGTAATACCTTAAAATCAGGGCTATAATATTGTTTCCATGCCGTCATCAAACATAAAGCATCCGCATGATGAACCGTTTCATACGCATCAGTATATAAAATTAGATTTTCACGATTACCATAATATTGTTCAATGGCAGTCAATGCTTGTGGGTCATGTAATTGTACAATCGCCCCTTGAGCCAATAACGCATCAATCAACACTAAGGTTGGAGAATATTCAATGCGTGCGGTATTTTCTTTAAACGATGCTCCCCAAATGGCAATGGTACGCCCTTGTAAATCACCGTGATAATAATTCCATAATTTACGGAATAACACTTCTTTTTGTTCTTGATTAATTTGCCAAACTTGCTCTAATAAACGACTTTTTACCCCTGTGTGTGAAACAGTTTGAGCAAGCGTCAAAATATCATTAGAAAAATTTTCACCACCAAAACCAGCCCCTGCAGATAAATAAACCGAACCGATACGACTATCTGATGCTAAACCTTGACGCACATTCATAATATCAATGCCTAATTTTTCAGCTACTTGAGCCAAGTCATTCATATAACTAATGCGTGTTGCCAACATGCCAGAAACACTCAATTTGGTAAATTCAGCATCTAAAATAGGCATAATTAAAAAGTGTTGAGCAAGTGGAAAAAATGGGCGTAAAATTTCTTGAATTAAAATTCTTGCTTTTTCTTGTTCAACACCAACCACAATTTGTTTTAATTGTAAAAAACTTTGAATCGCATTCCCTTCCTGAATGACATCAGGTAAATAAATCCAATCATCTTTTGGTGCAAATTGTTTTAATTTTTCTGTACCATTTAAGCCAAATGTACAGCCATTAATCATTAATTTAGGGCGAACTTCAATACGTTCTGCTAACATTTTCGCCATCTGTTCAGCAATCGCCTGCTCTGACACATTAAAAGCAAAAAAATACGCATCTGTATCTAATGGAATATCTTGAAAATCACAAACAACGAGTTGCCGTTTTTCCGTCTGAATCACCAATAACTGATTTAATCGCTCATCTGCAATATAATCTACCAATGTTGCATGAGCTAATTGCGGACACCAATATACTTGATGCCCTGATTCTGACCACAGCCCTGCCATCACCCCTGCATAGAGTGTCTGACCCAAAATGGCGATTTTCATAGAATCCCCTAAAATGACCTAAATGACAGGTGTATGATATTATAAATTCAGTTCACGAATCAATTGTTTAAATTCTTGACCTAATTTTTCATGCTCAATTCCATAATGTAAAACGGCTTTTAAATAGCCTAATTTACTACCACAATCAAAGGTTTGCCCTTGCATACGATAGGCTTCAACAGTATCTGTTTGTTGTAACATCGCAATCGCATCTGTCAGTTGAATTTCACCACCAGCACCTTTTGGCGTTTGCTCTAACAATGCCATAATCTTTGCAGGTAAAATATAACGCCCTACAACCGATAAATTAGATGGTGCATCTTCAATTTTTGGTTTTTCAACAATGCCTTGCATCACTTGGCTTTGACCTTCTGCAGGAATTTCTGTCACATCAACAATACCATATTGATTCACCAAATGTTCAGGTACTGCTTCAACCATGATTTGAGCAGATTGAACTTGATTATATCGCTCAATCATACACGCTAAATCATTCTTCTCTTGAGTATTTTTAACCAATACATCTGGCAATAAAACCGCAAAATCATCATCACCAATCACAGATTTGGCACACAAGACCGCATGACCTAAACCTAAAGGCTGTGGCTGACGTACACTCACCACACTCACATGAGCAGGAAGAATATTGGTAATTTCTGCCAATAAATCAAATTTTCCTTTTTGCTCAAGCGT
>JBHACK010000231.1:0-11386 GCA_041854545.1 Acinetobacter sp.
AGACGAATGTTAGCCGATGGCGTTACTTTACTACGTTTCCGCCGTGAACGAGACAATGAAAGCCAAGATATTTTGGCACAAGCAGAAATTTTGGGCAAAATGGAACAGCCTTGGGCGAAACATGAACTACTATTATCTGCAGAAGTTGGGCAATTAGAATATCGTCAAAAACTATTAAGACGAAACCCTGTCTATCATGCAACCAGTCAAACATGGTTATATGGCAATCCTATCGATATTCGCTACGGTCAGCAAGTCTATGGCAACCAACTCTATCAACTGACATCTGCCAATCAAAGTGAAGATTTTAAAGAACAACAACGCTATTTTGCTCTAAATGCACAAGACCAATTATTTTTTAACGATAAATGGTCAGCCTTAGTAGGAGCAAGATTTGATTATGTACAACAACATTTTGATAACTATAACACCGCTCAATATCCTGTAACTCAACAAAGCAAGCACCATCATCAACTAAGTCCACGCTTGGGTATCAATTATAAATTAAAAGATAACCTATCTTTCTATGCCAACTATGGGCATAGTTTTGCGATGAACAGCCGTTTAGATAAAGATGGCAATAGCTTTGAACCTGAAAAAGGCAAAAATTATGAAATTGGTGCAAAATACCAATTTAGCCCAGATAGTTTATTAAGCCTTGCAATGTTTAATGCCAACAAACGCAATATTTTAGCGGACGATGGTTCAGGCTATTATCGCACCATTGGCGAAGCAACAAGCAAAGGCATTGAGTTAGATGTCAATTATGCCATCACACCACAACTGAATGTTTCAGCCAATTATGCTTATACCGATGCTCGTGTTAAACAAGACCCAAACCCAGAACGTACAGGCGAACGCTTAAGCAATATTCCAAAACATAGCGGAGCGATTTCAGCGAATTATGAATTTATTCAGCAAGATACACGTAGAGCAGGGGTTGGCGGAACATGGGCGTATGTTGGCGAACGTAGTGGACATTATGTTGATAATGGCTTTACGTTACCTGATTATCATTTACTCAATTTACATGGCTATTATCAACCATCAGAACGAGTACGCTATCAACTGAATGTCAATAATGTGTTGGATAAAACCTATTATCCTGCAAGTTATAGCCAATTATGGATTCAAGCAGGTGAACCACGCAATGCGTCATTGGCGGTGCAATGGAAGTTTTAATCTGATACGAGATTTACAAAAGGTTTATGTCATTGATATAAACCTTTTTTATCGATTGGTGTAAAATAAGCATTTTCAAATGATGTAAACATTATGTTTGAAGGCTTATTACTGGTATTTGTTCCCATGTTTTTGGGGTATTTCATCAAAACCCAAAACCAATCATTTTTAACACTCATCAATCAAGTGGTGATGGTCTTACTCTACGTCATTTTATTGGTGATGGGCATTGCCTTAGGACAACTTGATGATTTAGCCAAAACTTTGCCAATGATTGGCTTATCTGCCCTAACCTTTAGTATTGTGATTCATGGCTGTAATGTGTTGGGCTTAGTGGCGTATGATAAATGGAATCCACAACCGTCCCATGCTCCACAAGGCGAACTACCTGCACGATGGAAATTATTATTAGATAGTGCCAAATTATGTTCGATGGTTGCGATTGGTTTTGTGTTGGGGATTCTATCAAAAGGTTATATTTCCTTACCTTTTGGGACAAGCACTTATGTGCTAATTGCCTTGATTTTTTGTGTCGGCATTCAATTACGCAATAATGGAATTCAGCTTAAAAGCGTGATTTTTCATAAACAAGGCATTATTACAGGCATGATTTTTATTGTTACGTCCTTAGTTGGCGGTATTATTTCTGCTTATTTATTAAACTTACCTATCACACAAGGCTTAGCGATTGCATCAGGCTTTGGCTGGTATTCTTTATCTAGCGTGGTGATTCATGATGCTTGGGGAGCGGTATTTGGCAGTATTGCTTTTTTTAATGACTTATCTCGAGAATTATTGAGTTTATTTTTAATTCCTTTATTGATGGCACGTTATCAAGCGACCGCCGTGGGGATTTCAGGAGCAACGGCATTAGATTGTACTTTACCGATTATTCAACGTGCAGGGGGGATTGAAGTCGTTCCTTTTGCCATTAGTTTTGGTTTTATTACCAATATTGTTCCACCTATTTTATTGGTATTTTTTTCGTCAATTCCTATTTAATAAAAATAAAAAACCTATATTTATCATCTAAATATAGGTTTTAAAAAAGATTTGAAATTAAGATTGAAAAATAAAATTAAAATCCATTTAGGATAAAATGGATTTTAATCGATGAATATCATTTAATACGCACACACTTCAAAATTTACCCAAACTTCTTCGTCATCGTCAATCTCTGGAGTAAGCGTAATGGTGTGTTTACCTGATTTTTTAGTGAGAAATTGCCAACCGTCCCACTCTTTTGAGTTAATATATTTTAAGTTACGACCGCTTGAGTCTTTAACATTCACTTGAGCGATGTTGTCGCTTTTGACTTTCACTTCAAGTGATTGGTTAGCTTTGGTATTAACCGTAAATTTACGATTCACAATATTGCCTTCAAAACTACCACAATAACTACCTTTGGCAAATGTAATGGCAGCCGTATTCGCAAAAACAGCAGGTGCAAAAATCAGCGATGATAAGAGAATCGCTTTAATTGTTGTTTGCATGAAAATGCTCCTATGTGGTTACAATAACATCATTATATAAAAATCCATTCTATAAAGAATGGATAAATTGTGGAGATTATGTATAAAGACAATATAAAAAATTGAACAAAAACACATATCTTAGCGTGTTGGCGGTGTTAAATTCTGCAAAGGTTTGGATAAATTTTGATAATGTTTGGGCTGGATTCCTGCAAAATATTTATACAGTTTAGGCAAATCCTTTTCAATATTTCCAGTTGGATAAAACAGCGGTAAAAAACGCAATTCTTTACTTTTATAGTCTAAGGCAACGGGAAGAATTGGCACATTTGCCCCCATCGCAAGATAATAAAACCCAGTTTTCCATTGTTCAGTAAATTGACGTGTTCCTTCAGGAGCAAGCCCTAAAAATAAGCGTTCTTCTTGCTGTAAACGTTCAATACTGGCTTGTAATACCGAGCCTTTTTTGGCACGGTCAATCGGAATGACCCCTGCCCAACGTAACACTTGAGCCAAAATCGGCACATCAAACAACTGTTTTTTGCCCATGATACGAATATCAATATCAAGTGCAAGCAGAGCAGGTAAAGTATATAAGCCATCAATATTAGACGTATGTGGGGCACCAATCACCACCGCTTTACTAATGTTTGGAACTTCACCGACCGTTTTCCAGCCCATTGCATTCATCAAACGGTAGGCTAATTTTTGTGAAAGTTTACCATGACGTTGTGGAACATGATGTCCAAGATGATGTTTTTCTAGGCGTGGTAAAGGGTCTTGTTCAGTCATAACGATTATCCAAAAATAAAAAAATGGTTTTAAAAAAACCATTTTTATTGTATAAGATTTCAACTTATTTTACATCATAAATTTTCTTTTGATATGCCAATACCATCAAAATGATACCTGCAATAATCATCGGTAAGGTTAAAAATTGACCTTTACTCATCCATGCGATAAATAACTGACCATTGTCAGGTTCACGGAAAAATTCGACCACAAAACGAGCAATACCATAACCGATTAAGAAAAATGCAGAAACTGCCATGCGTGGACGTGGCTTAGAACTAAACCACCATAATAAAATAAATAATAATAAACCTTCACCAAATGCTTGATATAATTGAGAAGGATGACGTGCTAAGCCATCAACGTGCGGAAAGACCATCGCTAAAGGATAATCAGGATTAGTAACAGGTCGTCCCCATAATTCTCCGCCAATAAAATTTCCAATACGTCCAAACATCAAGCCGAGTGGCACACATGGCACAACAAAATCTAAGGTTTCAAACCAACTTTTTTGATATTTTTTACACCAAAATAGCATTGCCACAGCAACGCCTAAAAAACCGCCGTGGAAACTCATGCCCCCTGTCCAAACTTGGAACAGCCAAAGCGGATTTTGCAAAAATTGGTCAAAGCCATAAAAGAAGACATAGCCAACACGTCCCCCTAACACGACCCCTAATGCCCCAAAAAAAATCAGGTCAGATATCATATCTGCATTCCAACCATTTCGCTGTTTAGCACGATGGGTTGCTAAGCCCCATGCAAAGGCAAAGGCGAGCAAATACATTAAACCGTACCAATGAATTTGGAAAAAGCCTAAATTGAGTGCGACAGGATTAATATTTGGATAGGTGAGCATAACACGTCCACATAAGATAGAAATGTACTATTGTAACTGAAAATTAAAGTAAAAATGTAGAGATGCTGTATATCTACAGTAGTAGAAATTTAATATGGTCTTTAAACTAAAATGAGCAATTTAATTTATTAATTTTTATAATTATATCAATAAAATAAATTTTTAAAAATTAGTTTGATATTGGGAAAATATGTGGGAATTTTGATGATAAGATTAACGTAGGTTCGGTTTAAAATTGCATATTTATTTAAATTTCAAATTATGCAGTAGGTTAGTGTTGAGCGATAGCGAAACCCAACAGATTTAAAGCAATATTTTTAAAGTGTTGGATTTCGTGCTTTAATTTAACAATGGGAAATTTTATTTCAATAAAATCAATTTATTATAAAATGACCCAATTCATGTTAAAATTCAGCTTATTTTACGCCTTTTTTCTCAAGCCATTGTTTCATAAAATCAATTTCAGGCTGTTGAGATTTAATAATATCACGAGCAAGCTGACGCATTTTTTCATCTTTACCATATTGTAACTGAATATTTGCCATGTCAATCGCCCCTTGATGATGTGGAATCATGCCTTTGACAAAAGCAATATCAGGGTCATCATGTTTAACGCCTTCGAACATCTCATGATGGCTGTGCATACCATCTTTATAGGCTTTAATATGTGGTAACTCACCTGTAGCAACAACGGCTTTATGTTGTTGCACCCATTGTTTCATCATATCAATTTCAGGTTGTTGAGCAGTTTTAATTTGTTCTGCCAATTTGCGAATGTCAGGGTCTTGAGCATATTTTAAATGAATATTGGCCATATCAATCGCTCCTTGATGATGTGGAATCATACCTTTTGCAAAGGAAACATCAGGGTCTTTTTCTTCTGTTGCCGTCATCATGTCTTGATGCATTAAATTCATGGCTTGCAAATATTCTGCACGATGTGGGGCTTTGCTGGTGTCGTGTTGATGGTCAGCGTGGTCGTGATGTTCATGTGAATGATGCTCATGACCATCATGGGCGTGCGTTGTAGTTGATGTGTTATGATGTTGATGGTCATCTTTTTGTGTGGTTGCATTAGAACTACACGCCATCATAAACATAACGCTGGCAATACAACACGATTTTAATAAGGAATTTTTCATTATCATTTACCTTTATTTTTAATAACGCTGTCTTACATTGTAAACCAAAATCGCCAATAAAAGAAGATTTGCAATTTAACGATTCACAAGATACTATGAAAAGATACCCATCTTGAGCGAGTTAAACTATGTGTATTGTTGCCTTTGCATGGCAAGTGATTCCAAACCTGCCACTTGCCCTAATTTCCAACCGAGATGAAGTCTATCAGCGTCCAACCCAAGCCCTAAGCGAATGGCAAGGCATTTTTGCAGGACGAGATTTACAATCAGGCGGAACATGGCTAGGCGTGAGCAAAACAGGACGTTGGGCAGTTATCACCAATTACCGAGATGGACACGACAAACGTCAATATCGCACTTCACGGGGAACGTTGGTACAACAGTTTTTACAGGGAAATGATGTGCCGATTCGCTATTTACAACAACTTGAACCACAACAGCATGATTATGCAGGATTTAACTTAATTGTGGGCGACCAACAACAGGTTGCGTATATGAGTAATCGTGGCGAATCACCACAATGTTTAGCCCAAGGCGTTTATGTAGTTTCGAATGGATTAATGTCGGAATATTGGGCGAAAGTTGAGCATTTACGCACACGCTTTACCCAAGAATGGCTCACATTAGCTCAAACACGAGCAACGCAAGAAACTATGTTAGATGAATCCCTTTTGACTGCAACATGGAATATTTTACAAGATACACGCCAACAAACAGATGATAAATTACCGAACACAGGCGTTGGCTTAACATGGGAACGTTTATTATCTTCCACATTTATTCAAAGTGAACATTATGGCACACGTTGCTCAAATATTTTAATGATGTCGCCCCAGCATTTAGAATGGATTGAAAAAATTCAAGTAGGGGAGCAATATGGGCATTTAACAAACATTTATCATCAATTTTAAGTGAAACCCAACACATTTAAATTAATGTTTTCAATGTGTTGGGCTGATAAAATGATACGAAAGGTTGATATTAAACCTTAAGCATACTGCGTAATTGACGCACTAAGGTTGCTAAATCTAATTGTTGATGATTCAGCGTTAAAGTTGAATATTGGTCTCGGCTACGGAAACGGCGGTCAGTTTCCAGTAAAACGTGCGTTTGATGGGCTTCAGCCACAAAAGACACTTCCACTTCATTGATACTCGACATCATTTGCAAGGGGATAAACTCTAACTCTTGATAACAACCACTCGTGGAGCGGAAATATCCGCCATTTAAATAGCCTTTTTCCACATCTGCATGAGCCAAGCGAAAACCACATTGCTCCATCGCATTTAAAAATAAAGTCATTGCAGGCGTTGGCACGATTTGCAACATATCTCTATCATGAGCATCAATCGCCCAATCAATATCTAAATGCGTTTCCAACCACACTTGCGACTTATTATAATGACAAGATAATTGCGTAATTGGCACTTCATACGGTAATTGCAAGTTAAATGGAATATTGATATGACGATTCGCATCTAAACGAAATGAACCGCTAATATTCCATTGAGCTAAACACAAATCTTCTTGATACTCGTGGTCATCACGTTCCACTTCTACACGGGTCATCAATTTTAAATCTAAACGATTGATTAACTTATCTTGATTGACACCACGGAAAACGATTTCCCCTTGAATTGCTTGTCCTGCTTGAACTTGAGCTTGGGCAAGACGTGTATCAATTTTCACCCCATCTAAGCCCAAACTTGACATTAATTTACCAAACATAACTTACTCCTTTTATTTTGCAAATGATGCGAGATATTGTTCAAATAAACGCATCGCTTGCCCACGATGACTGATTTTGTTTTTCTCTTCTTTGCTTAATTCTGCACTTGAAACGCCCAATTCAGGCAACCAAAATAATGGGTCATAACCAAACCCATGCTCACCTTGTGGAGCGGTTAAAACTTCCCCTTGCCATGTGGCTTGGAAAATATGTGGTAAAGGGTCATCAGCGTGTTCAACAAATGCTAAGACACAGACAAACATCGCTTGAATTGGTTGTTGCCCACGAAATGGCTGTAAATCGTGCAATAATTTTTGGTTATTGGCAGAATCATCGCCGTGTTGTCCTGCATAACGTGCAGAATAAATCCCAGGGGCATGATTTAATACAGGCACACAAATCCCTGAATCATCAGCAATCGCAGGCAATCCTGAAACCTTAGACGCATGACGAGCCTTAATAATGGCATTTTCCACAAAACTCAAGCCATCTTCTACTGCATCATCAATGCCTAATTGACCTTGTGGAATAATTTCAATCGGTAACTGTAATTGCTCAAATAAATGACGAAATTCCGCCACTTTTCCTTTATTATTACTGGCTAAAACTAAACGACCATGCGAAAACCAAGTAGGGTAGGACATAACTTAACCTAAAATGAAATGGATTAAGCTAATCATAACATGAAAAAACAGTCAATTAAATGTTAAATAGAATCATTACAACAAAGGTATAATTTAGATTAAAACCCAATAAAATAAATCCCAGTATAATTTGGACAATCTATTGCTTTGCGTAAAAAAATAATTAACTGATTTAAAAAGGATAAAATAGGTGTGCGATAATGATACATTAAACGAGCATGCCTTAATATACGATTAATTTTATAGGAATAAAAATAACAAGGTTCAATTTGAATGATGGTTTTAGATTTAATTTGTTCAACTAAAACAGATAATTCTTGTACAATCGCATAAATCTCAGATTTGGAATAATAATGAGTACCATAAATAAAATAAATAGACGAATTAGCAGTATGTCGATAAAAATTAGGATAAATGAGATTAAAGGCTTTATCATTTATAACAATAGAATGCTGAAAATGAGTAGGATAAGATTGATGGGGTTCTGTTGCATAAACCAGCTGAATGGTTAAACCTGAAGAGAGTTGGTTTACTTGTTTAAGTTTAAAAAGAATCATATTACCCAAAATAAAACACCCTTTAAACCAAAGATTTAAAGGGTGTATATCAATTTAAAGGATTATTGAGCTTGAATCCAACGGTCAGCACGGTCTCGTGCAATACGAATTTGCTCTTGTGATAAATTAGCCGCTAAAGCCAATTTTTTACCTTCAGACATTTTGATTACTTTATTGTCTAACATACCATCACGGGTTGAAAGTTCATACCACTGATAGGCACCTACAAAGTTTTGACGTTGCTCTTCCATCACCGCTAAGTTATAGCTTGCACGGTTATCACCATTGCTTGCTGCTTTTTCAAAATATTGGCGAGCTAATTGTTCATTACGTTGAACACCAATACCATCCGCATACATACGACCAACATTTAATTGTGCCGCCGCTAAACCTTTATCGGCAGCCGCTTTAAATAAGGTAAAGGCAAGCGGAATATTTTTATCCACACCAATTCCTTTTTGTACACGAGTACCTAGGTAAAATTGAGCCGCTGGGTTTCCTGCTTGAGCAGCACTCACTAAGCTATTTAAATCCATAGTTGCAAATTGAGCAGTATTATTGCCTTTATTTGCTGTTGGTTTTGCCATGTAATCTGCATGGGCAGACATACTTGCTAAGCCTAGAACTAGACCGCTAAGAAGATATTTTTTCATCGTTTACTCACTTGATAAATGGCGACTTCACCGAATAAATTTGGAACATATTTACTCAACAAACTATCTTGTTGATTTCCATTTACGGCAAGTCGATTCAAAATTTGAATATCATTTTCCGCACATAAGGCTTCAAAATCTTTAAAGGTACATAAGTGGATATTAGGAGTATTATACCACATATAAGGCAAAGCGTCAGATACAGGCATCATTCCCTTCACTGCCAAAAAGGAACGAGTCTTCCAATGGGCAAAATTAGGAAAGGTAATAATTGCCTGTTTGCCCACGCGTACCATATCGCGTAGAAGTACATCGGGTGCATCTACTGCTTGCAATGCTTGAGCCATGACCACAGAATCAAACGATTGGTCAGCAAAACGGCTCAAACCGAGATTTAAATCTTGTTGGATAATATTTAATCCACGGCTAATGGCAATCGCAATTTTATCTTGGTCAATTTCTAAGCCATAACCCTGAATTTGGTGCTTTTGTCGCATTTGAGCTAAAAAAGTCCCATCTCCACATCCTAAGTCTAACACACGAGAGCGTGGTTTTATCCATTTTTCGGCGATTTGTTGGTCAATTCTCATCTATTTTTTGCCTATTTTTTGTTACAGAATGTGAATTATTTCACGTTTTAGAGCCTAAGAATGCTCTTAATGTCTTAACATACAAGGGGATAGGAAACAAAAATGAGTCATGCCCTTGTTCTGCATCAATATCTAAATAACTGACCGATTTTTGATTACTAATTAACGCATCGACAATTTCTTGAGAACGACTTGGTGCAAAACGCCAATCTGTGGTAAACGAAACCACCAAGAATCGACATTGGGTTTGAGCCATCGCTTTGACTAAAGAATCATCATATTCACGAGCAGGGTCAAAATAATCTAATGCCTTTGTTACCAGTAAATAAGTGTTCGCATCAAAATTACGGCTAAATTGTTCCCCTTGATAACGTAAATAACTTTCAACTTGGAATTCTACGTCAAAACCATACATAAATTTGCCAGATTTTAAATCACGACCAAACTTTTGTTTCATGGCTTCTTCTGATAAATAGGTGATATGCCCTACCATACGAGCTAAAATCAAGCCACGGCGTGGATAACTATCATGCTCCAAATAACGTCCCTGATGAAAATCTGGGTCAGATAAAATCGATTGACGTGCGACTTCATTAAAGGCGATATTTTGAGCAGAAAGTTTTGGAGCAGATGCAACCACCACACAATTTTTAAGACGTGTTGGATAATCAACCGCCCATTGCATTGCCTGCATTCCGCCTAATGACCCACCAATCACCGCATGCCATGTGTCAATGCCTAAACGGTCAGATAACATCGCTTGCGTTTTCACCCAATCTCGCACCGTAACTAATGGAAAATCAGGGCCATAAGGACGACCATCATTTTCAGGGTTTGGTGAGATAGGGCCAGTCGAGCCATGACAACCGCCAATATTATTTAATGCCACCACAAAAAAATCATTGGTATCAATCGCTTTATTCGGGCCAATACAACTATCCCACCAACCTGCTTTGGTATCATCTTCATGATGATAACCTGCAGCATGATGATGTCCAGAGAGAGCATGACAAATTAAAATGGCATTGGACTTATCTGCATTAAGCGTCCCATAAGTTTCCACCATTAAATCAAAACGGGGTAAGGTGCGACCACACTCGAGCGTGAGTGGCTCTTCAAAGCTAAATTTTTGTGGACGGACAATGCCAACGGAATCGTTTGGGGGAAATGACACGAGAATAAACCCTTATACACTATTTTTTAAAAGAGTATTATAGCACAAATTGTACTAAATGATGAATGTCAAAAAATAAGCAAATACAAGCCACTAGAGAAAGTTTAATCAAAACATTGATGTAGCCATTGAGCAATCTCTTGAATTTCATGCGGGCTAATGCTATGGGCGGTTGGGTATAATTTGCGTACAGGTTGATACTGCCAATCCAGTAATTGTTGCATAGCACGCTGGCTAAATTCAGGAGAAACAGACGTATCATATTCTCCATGACAAATTAAAATCGGCAAGTTTTTATCTGCGACTGGGGAAGGCTGAAAACATTCTGCACTGGCAATATAAGTGGAAATGGCAATTAATCCGCCTAAGCCTGCACGTTGTAACGCCACATGATAAGCGACAGCACCGCCTTGCGAAAAACCAACAATGATAATATTTTCTAAAGCAATGCCTTGAGCAATTTGTTCATCAATAATGGCTTGAATCCGTTGAGCCGAATGTTGTAAATCATCGAGATTAATTTTACGATGCACATCGCCCATTTCTAAAATATCATACCAAGATGGCATAATATAACCGCCATTGACCGTTA
>JBHACK010000232.1:0-10229 GCA_041854545.1 Acinetobacter sp.
TGGCACATTTTCCTTTTACTCGCTTGATTTGTTTTAGCGAAGAAAAGGAATACATCATGAGCCAATTAACAAATCAACTCGACAGCCAAATCGCCCAACACGAACAAGATGCCAAAGATTTAACACGCATTTTGCCTGCATCAAAAAAAGTCTATGTCCAAGGCTCTCGTGCAGATATTCAAGTCCCATTTCGTGAAATCAGCCTAACCGATACGCCAACAGGCTTAGGCGGTGAGCCGAATCCATCAATTTTAGTGTATGATACTTCAGGCGTTTACACTGACCCTAAGGTAAGCATTGACCTAAACAAAGGCTTACCAAGCGTGCGTGGTGCATGGATTGCTGAACGAAATGACACCGAACAATTAAGCGGATTAAGCTCTCAATTTGGACGTGAACGCTTAAAAGATATTCGCACCGAAAATATCCGTTTTGCCCACATCACCAACCCAAGACGAGCCAAAGCAGGTCGTAATGTTACGCAAATGCACTATGCTCGCCAAGGCATTATCACCCCTGAAATGGAATATATCGCCATTCGTGAAAATCAACGCCAACGTGAAGGCGTGGATATGCGACAACACGCAGGGCAAAATTTTGGTGCAAAAAATTTAACCGAAATTACCCCTGAATTTGTCCGCCAAGAAGTGGCGAGTGGACGTGCCATTATTCCTGCCAATATCAATCACCCAGAATGTGAACCGATGATTATTGGACGTAATTTCTTGGTCAAAATTAATGCCAATATTGGCAACTCTGCCCTTGGCTCAAGCATTGACGAAGAAGTCACCAAAATGACGTGGGCAACCCGATGGGGAGCCGATACCATCATGGATTTATCAACAGGGAAAAATATTCATGAAACTCGAGAATGGATTATTCGTAATTCCCCTGTACCGATTGGCACAGTACCGATTTATCAAGCCCTTGAAAAAGTCGGCGGAATTGCTGAAGATTTAACATGGGAAATTTTTAAAGATACCTTGATTGAACAAGCCGAGCAAGGTGTCGATTATTTTACCATTCATGCAGGCGTATTACTGCGTTATGTACCGATGACGGCAAATCGTTTAACAGGTATTGTCAGCCGTGGCGGTTCAATTATGGCTCAATGGTGTTTGGCTCATCATCAAGAAAATTTCCTTTATACCCATTTTGATGAAATTTGCGAAATTATGAAAGCCTATGATGTTTCATTTAGTTTAGGCGATGGCTTACGCCCCGGTTGTATCCAAGATGCCAATGATGAAGCTCAATTTAGCGAATTAAAAACCTTAGGCGAACTCACTCACCGTGCATGGCACCATGATGTGCAAGTGATGATTGAAGGCCCGGGACACGTTCCAATGCACATGATTAAAGAAAATATGGACTTACAGCTTGAAGTGTGTAGCGAAGCTCCATTCTACACGCTTGGGCCATTAACTACGGATATTGCCCCCGGTTATGACCACATCACATCAGCGATTGGAGCGGCAATGATTGGTTGGTATGGCACGGCGATGCTGTGTTATGTAACACCAAAAGAGCATTTAGGTTTGCCAAATAAAAAAGATGTGAAAGATGGCATTATTACCTATAAAATTGCGGCTCATGCGGCTGACCTTGCCAAAGGACACCCTGCCGCTCAAGTGCGTGATAATGCCTTATCTAAGGCTCGTTTTGAGTTCCGTTGGGAAGACCAATTTAATTTAAGCCTTGACCCTGATACTGCTCGTTCAATGCATGATGAAACCATGCCAAAAGAAGCCCATAAATCTGCTCATTTTTGCTCAATGTGTGGCCCTAAATTCTGTTCGATGAAAATTACGCAAAATGTCCGTGATTATGCGAAGGGCTTAGACATTGAAAAGGGCATGGCGGAAATGAAAGAAAAATATCATGAAGAAGGGAGCAAACTATATCATGAAGTGTAAAGCATCATTTTAATGCTTTTATAAAAAAATCTCTCAATATTTTGATTGAGAGATTTTTTAATTTGGCAGATTCAAGTTTTAAAATACCGCTTTTTTCTTAATATATTGTTCCATGCCTTTCACAATCGCATTAAATAAAAATAGCCATGAAATACCAATTAAAATGCCACCAATCACCATCATGGTTTTTGCCCACATCTCCGTATCAGGCGATACAAAAAATAAGGGAATTAACCATAACCCTGCAAATAAATTAATCACGATGACCATTAAACTATGATGTACAATCCATAAAGCGTGTGATTCAATCCATGTTTCTAATCTCGCTTCTTCACTCAATTTTCCTGCAAGTGCGTATGCCAAAATAATTGTTACTCCTGTAAATAATGCCAGAATAAAACAACCATACGATATAGCAAGTAAAACACGAATATGTGAAGGAGTAGGAGCAGACATAATGCAACTCAATAGTGGACATTCATTTTAAGGTGCTTACTATAATCAAAAAATTATCGTTTCGCACCTTTTTTTTGTAAATAGGCAAGCTACCCTTCAACTTTTTTGACTTTAAACCAAAAGGCATACAATGCAGGCAAAAAGAATAAGGTCAAGAAGGTTGCGACCACTAATCCGCCCATAATTGCGACCGCCATAGGGCCAAAAAACACACTACGAGATAATGGAATCATCGCCAAAACCGCCGCCAATGCCGTCAATAAAATTGGACGTAACCGCCGTACAGTTGCTTCAATCACCGCATTCCACGGCGTAAAACCTGCATCAATATCTTGCTCAATTTGGTCAATCAAGATTAACGAATTTCGCATAATCATGCCCGATAATGCAATCGTTCCTAACATTGCCACAAAGCCCATGGGCTTATTGAGTAAAATCAAAAACACCACAACGCCGATTAAACCTAAAGGAGCTGTCAGAAACACAATCAAGGCTCGGCTCATACTGCGTAATTGCACCATCAATAAGGTAAAAATCACCGCCAGTAATAATGGCATACCTGCATTAATTGAGCCTTGCCCTTTTGCAGATTCTTCGACCGTTCCGCCTACTGCAATTTTATAGCCATTTGGCAAGGTCTGTTGTAACTCTGCAACCTTCTGTTGTAAAGCATTCACCACAGTTGCAGGTTGCACATGGTCGCTAATATCTGCACGCACGGTAATGGTCGTTAAACGGTTACGATGCCAAATAATCCCTTCTTCAAAGGCATAATCAATCTCTGCAATTTGCGATAACGGCACAACTCCCCCGTTACTGGTTGGGACGCTTAAACTGCTTAAAGATTCTACGCTGACACGCTCATCAGCTGAACCACGCAACCGAATATCAATCAATTCTCGTTTTTCTTGATATTGATTAATGATTGAACCATTGACCGAATTATGTAGAAAATTCGCTAAATCGACACTACTCACGCCAAGTTGTCTGGCTCTATCTTGGTCGATATTTAAACGAATCACTTTGCTTGGCTCACCCCAATCTAAATGCACATTTTTCGTTAATGAATGTTCATCAACAATTTTCGATAACTGTTGAGCATATTGACGAACTAAGGCTAAATCTTCACCAGATACACGATATTGTAATGGATAGCCCACAGGCGGGCCATTTTCCAATAATGAAACACGAGTTCGCACATCAGGCAAGCTCGTTTTTACATACTGCTCTAAATCCTGACGTACTGCATTTCGCTGTTCCAAAGATGACGTTAAAATCACAAATTGAGCAAAACTGGCTTGCGGTAATTGCTGGTCTAATGGCAAATAAAATCGTGGTGAACCCGTTCCTACATACGCCACAAAATTTTCAATGCCCTGTTGTTGCGTTAAAAATTGCTCTACCTGTTTCACCTTTTGTTCTGTTGCCGTTAGTGATGCCCCTTCCTGCAATTTTAAATCCAACAAAATCTCATAACGATTTGAAGGCGGAAAAAATTGCTGTTCAACTAAAGGAAACATCATCACCGCAGTAACGAATAAACCTAAGGTAATAGCAATTACCGTTTTACGAAATTCCAAGCACCACGTTACACTAGCACGAAATTTTTTATAAAATGCGGTTTGATAAGGGTCATGTTGATGTTCATTTGCCAACATGGTGATAGGCTGTTTACGCCATTTTGCCCATAATCGTTGATACCACGGCATTTGCTGATGATGATTAAAATCAGGTAATAACTTATCTCCCAAATATGGCACAAATAATACCGCTGCAATCCACGACAATAACAACGCCAAGGTAACGACTTGGAAAATCGAAATAGTGTATTCACCTGTCGATGATTGAGCGGTCGCAATCGGTAAAAAGCCTGCCGCCGTGATTAATGTGCCTGTCAGCATTGGAAAAGCGGTCGTTTTCCATGCAAATCCAGCGGATTCCAAACGGCTATAGCCTTGTTCCATACGAATTGCCATCATTTCTACGGCGATAATGGCATCATCAACCAATAAACCTAATGCGAGAATTAATGCCCCTAATGAAATTTTATGCAATCCCACATCAAAAAAGTGCATTCCTGCAAAGGTCATTGCCAACACCACAGGAATAGAACACGCCACAACTAAACCTGTACGGAATCCTAGCGAGAAAAAACTCACCAATAATACAATAATGACCGCTTCCACCAAGACTTGTAAAAACTCATTAATACTACGCTGTACTGCGACAGGTTGGTCAGATACTTTGCTTAAGCTCATTCCCAACGGCAATGTAGATTGTAAACGTTGAAATTCTTGTTCTAAATTTTTACCTAAAGCAATAATATCCCCTGTTTTTTGCATGGAAACGGCAATGCCAATGCCATTTTCACCCATAAATCGCATTCGTGGTTGAGCAGGCTCACTATAACCACGATAAATCTCTGCAACATCACCCAGTTGAATGGTTTTATCACCAATCAATAAAGGCATTGCTTTTAACTGTTCAATATCAGTCAGTTGTCCTGATACTCTTAGTTGAATCCGTTCATTGGCGGTTTCAAAATAACCTGCATTGGTTAAATTATGTTGCTGTTGCAAGGTTTGCTGAATTTGTGTCAGCGGAATACCCAGTTGTGTTGCCTTAGTATTGGAAATATCAATCCAAATTTTTTGGTCTTGTAGCCCAATTAATTCGACTTTCGCCACATCTTTGACTTGTTGTAATTGTTGTTGAATACGTTCTGCATATTCTTTTAACATCGCATCGGAAAAATCCTTGCCTGTTAAAACATAAATATTGCCAAAAGTATCGCCAAATTCATCATTAAAAAAAGGGCCTTGTATGCCTTGCGGAAACTCATGTTGAATATCCCCAACTTTTTTCCGCACGTTATACCACACATCAGGAATTTGATGTGATTTTAAACGGTCATCTGCAATAAAAGTAACGGTCGATTCACCAGGGCGAGAATAGGCTATAATCCGTTCATATTGCCCTGTGGTCATCAATTCTTTTTCAATCTTATCCGTCACTTGGCGAGACATCTGCTCTGCCGTTGCCCCCGGTAAATAAGTTTGTATCACCATGACTTTAAAGGTAAATGGTGGGTCTTCACTTTGAGAAAGTTTACTGTATGATAAAATGCCAAATATCGACACCATCAGCATTAAAAATAGCACTAAACTTTTATTTTTTAATGCCCATTCTGAAAGATTAAATTTCATCTACTTTGCTCCCTGCGGAAGATGGATGGCTTTATTGTCTTGGTCAATCGGACGAACCACTTGTTGTTCACGCAATAAATGCACTCCTGCCATCACAATCCAATCATCAGGTTGTAATGTGGCGTAAATTTGAGCGGTTTGTTGTCCATACTCCAACACTTGCACAGGCACTTTTTTTACTGAATATTGACTATCCGCATGATGTTGAATCACCCAAACAAAAGCATTTTGCTGTTCCGCTGAAATCGCCGTCAATGGCACACTTAATTGCCCTAACACAGGCTCTTGAAAAAACACTCGTGCCGTTTGCCCTAATTGTAAATTTTGTGATGATGACACACTCACTTTGACTTGATAGGTGTGTGATGAATCTAAAGCAGGTGAAATTTCACGCACTTTCCCTGATAATTGTTGTTCTGGATTTACCCATAAACTCACCCATGCGGTTTGCCCTAAACGAATCGATTTTACATCTTTTTCAGAAACGCCAATCACCACATCTCGCTCACCATTGACCGCTAATTGATAAATACTTTGCCCAGCAGAAACCACTTGCCCAACTTCTGCTAACCGTTGTGTAATCACTCCATTTTTTTCAGCAATTAACTGATTATATTGATTTTGATTTTTTGTGGTATTGGCTTGAGCTTGAGCCTGTTGTAAACGACTGACCGCTGTTTTATGTTGATTCAATACCGAATCATATTGCGACTGACTCACCGCATTGATTGGTAATAATGACTGATACCGCTTTAATTCTGTTTCCGCTAATTTTAATGCAGATTGAGCCTGCTCCACTTCCGCATTGGCACGTTGAATACTTAATTGACTATCTTGACTGTCCAAACGAGCCAAAACCTGACCAGCATTCACCGTATCTCCCACATCGACTAAACGAGCCGACATCTGCCCTGCTACACGAAAGGATAATGGAATCTGTTGCCGAGCCTGCACTTCCCCTGCATAACTTTTAATTTGTTGTTGATATTGATTGGGTTGAATTGCCATCACCAAAGGCGGTTCAGGTACAGTTGTTTCTACTTTTTTACACGCTGTTAAGATGCTACTCAACAAAACAAGCGAGCTTAATAGCAAGATACGAAACATCATAGCGGTATCCTATACAAAATTCTGTTACAATAAGAGATGATAAAATCTAAAGTAGTTTAATCCATTTTCTAACCTATTACTATACTTATTAGTACAGTAATATCACGATTTCAAAAAGATGTAATGCCATGAAAAATCCTGTTGGTCGCCCAAAAGACCTTGAAAAACACCATGATATACTTCAATCTGCACGCACTTTATTTTTAGAATTAGGCTATGATGGCTCAACCATGGAACACATTGCAAAACACGCAGGTGTATCCAAACTCACCGTTTACAAACACTTCCATGACAAAGAATCATTATTTACCCACGTCATTCAACAAGTATGTGATGAATATGTCAGTGCCTACACATGGGAATTAAACCAAGAAACAGATTTTAAAAAACAATTAATGCAATTTAACCAAGAATTACTACATCTCGTCTATTTGCCAGAAAGCCTAAAACTTGAATATTTACTCCTACGATTAGCATCAGAAAAAAGCCCATTACTCAACCCGTTTTATACTGCATCACACAGCCGAATCAACCAACTTTGGCAACAATTTTTCCAACAATCCATTGACCTAAAACTCATTCCTGCACTAGATATTGAACAAAATATCTTAATTATTGGCTCATTATTACTCGGTTTACGCCATCACCACGTCTTACTCGGACAACGCCCAATCCCAACAGCTGAACAACAACACGACATTGCTCAACAAACCACAGAACTTTTTTGTAAAATAAATGGCATTTAATCTAGGACATATTGACCTTTCATATTAGCCATTAAACATGAAAAAAATCACAGTATTTTCAAGGAAAATTGCGTCGTTGATATTGAAACCTCAACAAACAATTTAACGAAGAAAATCAAGATTTAGCCATTTTTAAGGCAAAAACTCTATTTTATCTCTAAATTATTGCTAAAATAGTGTTATGAAATGTCAGAATGCCCTACACTTCCTGATATTTTTTTGTAAAATAGAGAGATATTAAACCTTTCATCATTATAGGAAAATACTATGCAACACACTTTACGCCTAACCTGTCTCGCTGTTCTTATCACTGGTACTTTTGCAGGTTGTACCACAGTAACCTATCCAGACCAAACTACTGGCTCAACATCTACTCCAACCAGCACTCCAGTTCAACTACAACTGACCCAAGATGTTGCCCAAGTGCTTGCACAAAGAACCAATGAAGTTGTAGTGCCAAACATCATCTACGTTACCCAAGATGAAACCGTGATTGAAGGAACAGCCTACAAATTACTCAACTTACATACTGCTGATAGAAAAGTCTATCGCACACGTGTCCTAAAAGAAAAACTAACAGATAGCACATTCAATCGCTTAAAAAGCCTAAAAGGAGCAACCTTAATTGGCGTGATTCCAGTTTCTGGCTATCAAAACCAATATTTCTTCCGTAATTATAAAGAGTTAAAATTCTAATAGAGATTATCCATGCGTTTATCTTTATATTTACCTAGTATTGCGATTAGCCTTAGTCTAACCGCTTGTGTCAGCATCGAACTCGATAGCAACACCAAAGACAGCATCAGCAAACAACTCACAACACAATTGAGCCAGCTGAATACAGTCGTTGATGTAACCAACATTGTACAGGTTACACAAAACAAAACCGTTATCAAAAACGCTGATTATATTGAACTTACCTTGCGTACAGCTGACCAAAAAATTTACAAAGGCTCAATCCCTGTAAACCTACTCAGCAACCAACAACTTAACCAACTGAGTACCTTAAAATCAGCGACCCTTGTTGGTGTGATGACAACCCAAACCGCCAACCAATTTAACTTCGTGAAAATTAAAAACATGAAGAACTAAGAATCACTCACCAAAAATAAAAACTTTTTGGTGAGTATTCAATCACTTACAACAACACCTTCCGTTGCGAAGATGAGCCAATATTCATCCCTTCACGATACTTTGCCACCGTACGCCGAGCCACATCAATTCCCTGCTCTTTTAATAAATCCACTAATGCTTGGTCAGACAAAGGCTTACGCTTATTTTCCTGCTCAATCCATTGACGAATCAATGCTTGAATCGCTGTCGCAGAATGCCCCCCACCTTCAGCAGATGGCACTTGACTAGAAAAGAAATACTTCAATTCAAACAACCCTTTAGGTGTTAATAAAAACTTATTCATAATCGTACGAGAAACAGTCGATTCATGCAAATCCAACTCTTCTGCAATTTCACGCAACACCAAAGGCTTCATTGCTTCAGCCCCAAACTCAAAAAAATCATGCTGATGATTCACAATACATTGAGCAACCCGCAAAATTGTACGATGACGGTCATCAATATTCTTTATCAACCCCTTTGCATCTGCCAATTTCTGCTTTAAAAATGACTGACATTCCATATCTTGTTGTTGATGTAACATCTTTAAATAAAACGCATTAATTTTTAATTTCGGTAAATCATCAGGATTTAAACTCACCACCCAACGCTGATGCACCTTGTTCACAACCACATCAGGAATTTGATATTCAATCGGCTCATCTTCCACCAACAACATAGGCGATTTAGGCAAAGATTTTAACAATGCCAATCCTAAATCAAACTCACTTTGCGACAAACCTGATAAACGCAATAATTTTTTAACATTTTGTTCCAATAAAACAGGATAATACTGTAAAATTAATTTTGCAAAACCTGCTTCAACAGAAGATAAAACAGATACTTGCAATAACAAATATTCCAACAAAGAACGAGACGCAATCCCTAAAGGCTCTAAACGCTGAATCCGTTTTAAAACAACTAAAATCTCATCATCATCAACATCTTCAATAATCCCCATACGAAAAAAATACTGCTCAATCGCTTCCCTAATCTCTTGTATCGAAACTTCCAAAAACCCCCGCTCATCAATACCATCAACAATATAATATGCAATTAACCTATCAAGTTTAGATAAATGCAATAAATTTACTTGTTGCAATAAAGACGATTTAAACGAAACACTCCCTGCTTTTTCATATTCCCCCTGTTCAGGGTCATAAGAAGATGACTGATGAATATAAACATCTTGCCATTGCATATCAACAGACAAATCCGAAGATAACGAATCATCAGAAAATTGTTCATTCAATAAACGCTCATTTTCAGCAATATCTTCTTGTTTTTTAACATCAATTTCTTGTAATTCTTCAATTTGTTCTAATAAAGGATTTTGTTCAATATGTAAAATAATTTCTTGCTCTAATTCCAACCGAGACAATTGCAAAATACGAATTGCCTGCTGTAACTGTGGAGTTAAAGCTAAGGTTTGACTTGTTTTTAAACCAACTGCTAATTTCATCTTACATAAAAAATATTAAATTAATCACTAGTTTAGCATAGTAGATAAAAACAAGGCAAATAAAAAATCCCCTTATCAGCAGGATAAGGGGATTTAAATAAAACGCTGGCGATGACTTACTCTCACATGGGAACCCCCACACTACCATCAGCGCTAAGTGGTTTCACTTCTGAGTTCGGGAAGGGATCAGGTGGTTCACACTTGCTATGGTCGCCAGCAA
>JBHACK010000233.1:0-8062 GCA_041854545.1 Acinetobacter sp.
CAATGGCATATAGTGCGGTTGGAACTTTTATCATCTTAAAAGTGATTGATAAAGTGATGGGCTTGCGTGTTGCCTATGATGATGAACGTGTCGGCTTAGACGTAAGCCAACATGGGGAACGTATCGAATAATTTAAAAAAAATCGGAAAAAGCCACAAATGTGGCTTTTTTATTGAATAGTTTTTTACGGAATATGTATATGATGTAAATATATTTGCGTTTATGTAAAAACATGTTATGATAAAACCATTGTCTTTATATGGAATATATTGTGATGAAGTTAACATTTAAGAAAACGCTTTTAGCGGGTTTAATCTCATGTGTTGGGGCAACTGCAACGCAATTTGCTTATTCTTCTGTTGTGCGTGAAGATGTGGACTATCAAGATTTTAGAGACTTTGCTGAAAATAAAGGACGATTTACCGTTGGAGCGACCAATATCCAAGTACATGATAAAGATGGGAATTTACTAGGAGAAGTATTAAATGGTGCTCCTATGCCTGATTTAAGTGCAACATCACATATAGGCACACATACTGTATTTGACCCTCAATATGTGGTAAGTGTTGCACATAACGAGAGGGTTGGATTTAGAAGTATGAATTTTGGGATAGAAAATAATAGCCGTCATAATGATGCTGACCGATTTAATTATATGTTCGTTAGATTAAATACATACCCATCATATGATGGTGGTGGTGTAGGTGATTATTATATTCCACGTTTACATAAGTTAGTCACAGAAGTGGCACCCATTCCCATAGCAGACTTAGGAAAAGAAGAGGATTATACGACCAAGCAAAAATATTCTGCTTTTGTTCGTGTTGGAAGTGGTCATCAAGGGACAATGTATAAACATATTGCAAATGCAACGACCAGTCCATTGGGAACAAATACAATATGGCAATGTTATAGTAATACCAAAGATTGTAAAAATTTATCTGGTGCTTATAACTACCTTATTGGTGGGGAAATGCTTGGAGTTTTGATTAAAACAAATTTTCCTGATGATGAAAAGGATGCTTATATAGAAACTATGGGAGAAGTTAGAGATGATAAAACAGATGGATTTATAACAAGTGTATATACTTCTCCTATGGCATTTTATTCACAAAGTGGGGATAGTGGTTCGCCTGTGTTAGCATATAATAAAAACACCAAACAATGGGAATTGATTGCTACAACAAGAGGGGGGATTAATAGATATGTAACATACAATAAAGATGCTGAAAAATGGGATTTAGGCTGGTCAAGACATTGGGTATCTGAAGTATTAGCCTTAGCACGACCTCATTTTCATAAAGAGATTATAGATAACAATACAATCACCATTCAAAATAATCAATCCGATGTTTTAACATGGCAAACACAAAATGCAACCAGTAGCACCATTACCCAAGCCAATTCAACGTTAAATCATACGGTGCCATTAGTTACACAATTAGTCAACAATCATGATAATGTCCCTGATGCTAATGTAACAGAAGTCCGAGATTTAGACACAGGCAAAACCCTACATTTTACAGGGCAAGATGGCACTTTAGAGCTAACCAGTAGCATTAATCAAGGGGCGGGAGCATTATATTTTGATAATAACTTTACTGTACGCACAAGCAATCCAGCGGATACTTGGTTAGGTGCGGGCGTTTCTGTTGCCAAAGATAAAACCGTTACATGGCAGGTGAAAAACCCTGAAAATGACCGCTTATCCAAAATTGGTGAAGGGACACTTGTCGTTAATGGCGTAGGTGAAAATAAAGGCGATATTAGTGTTGGTGATGGTACGGTTATTTTAAACCAACAAGCGGATAGCAATGGCAACAAGCAAGCCTTTAACAAAGTAGGGATTGTTAGCGGTCGTGCAACCGTAAAACTTATGGACAGCGAACAAATTGACCCAAATAAACTCTATTTTGGCTATCGTGGCGGACGTTTAGACTTAAATGGTAATAATTTAACTTTTAACTATATTCGCAATTTTGACCAAGGGGCAAGATTAGTCAATCATCATCCAAGCCAAAAAGCAACCATTACTGTTGTAGGCGATGATACCAAAGACCGAGCATTTAATGGTGTATTAGGCGAAAGTGATAACAGCAAAAATGGTCAATCAGATGTTGTTTATAATCCTACCGCAAAACAACAGCAACATAATCAAGCCTATACATGGTTATTATCAGGTGGCAGTCAGCTCAATGGTAATTTAACCGTACAAGCAGGAACAGTATTACTCTCAGGTCGTCCAACACCACACGCTTATGATTTAATTAATCAAAAAGAAGTGATTAAAGATGATAGTTGGCTCAATCGCAGTTTTACCGCACAAAACTTTAATGTACAAGGTGATGGTCAATTACAGATTAGTCGTAATGTAACTAATGTAACAGGCAATATTAATGCACAAGACCAAGCAACTGTAAAATTAGGCTATCAACAAGGTGATACAGTATGTATTCGCTCAGATTATCATGGCGGTGTAAACTGTAATGTTGCCAATTATACAGATAACGTTTTAAATAGCATTCCAAGCGTACAATTTACAGGCAATTTGAATCTAAAAGATAATAGCCAAATTACACTCGGCAAAGCACATATGATAGGTTCAGCAAATGCAAGTCAAACCAGTCAAATCAACTTATCGCCACAAGCCCATTGGACAATGACCAATACAAGCCAAGTGGGCAATTTAGCCATGACACAAGGCTCACAGATTACCTTAAATACACAACCAAATCAACAATATAACACCTTAACTATTACAGGTAATTTAACTGGTGCAGGACAGTTTAACTACTTAACCAACCTAACCGAAAATAAAAGCGATAAAGTTGTAGTACAAGGTACAGCAGAAGGTCAATATGGCTTATATGTGCAAAATAGCGGAACAGAACCTGTTTACCGAGAACAACATTTGACCTTGTTAAGTTTGCAAAATGCCAATCAAACCAATAAACAAGTGAATGTTGAATTGCTTAATCCAAATAAAACAGTAGATTTAGGAGCATATCGCTATACCTTAGAAAATAATGGTCAAGATTACTATTTATACAATCCTTATTTAAGTGTTAAAGAAGTAACTCAAAAAGGAGAGAGTGTAAAAGCCGATGCGTTAAAGCCTTATGATGGTGAAATCAGCACCAAAGGTTCAGGCGTAACGCATGAATTACCAGTTGGACATTTGGAAATGAAAGGTGAAAGTGTCAAAGCAGATGCGTTAAAACCTTATGATGGTATTATTACCACAAAAGGCGAGAGTGTTAAAGCTGAGCCATTACCAGCTGGACATTTAGAAATAAAAGGTTCAGGCGTAACGTATGAATTGCCTGTAGGTCATTTGGAAATGAAAGGCGAGAGCGTTAAAGCTGATGCGTTAAAACCTTATGATGGTATTATTACTACAAAAGGCGAGAGTGTTAAAGCAGAACCCTTACCAGCAATTGACATTCAAACGGTATTAAATACGACAACACCACAATTACCAACGGTTACTCCGCCACAATCTGCTGTGATTAGTCGTTATGCCAACACCGCATTATCTGATTTATCGGCTCAAGCACATCAAGTGATTGATATTGGACAGAATTTACAGCAACGTCTAAACCAATCACAAACTAAAGGGTTATGGTTAGATGTTGAACATAGCAAAACACAATATCAATCTGACTTATACCGTCCATATGAAACAACAGATACCACAACCAATCTTGGTATTGGTGGAGAAATCCCAACACCAAATGGCACATTGACATTAGGGGGAGCGTGGACACATAGCCAAGCAGACCATCAATATGATGATGCAATCAAAGGTAAGTCTGAAGTCAATCTTGCATCTGTTTATGGTAAATATGAAACGGCAAATCGCAACTTTATGACGTTTGATGTGAGTTATGGTACGTCAGATAATCAAATTAATCCTGAACAAAGCAAACAAACATTTGAACGAGATATTGCGAGCGTTGGTGTAGGGGTTGGACATCAATTTAACACACCGTGGGTGAATATTACCCCTACTGCAAGTGTACGTTATCACCACTTATCAGGTGCAAACTACAACTTAGATGGTGCAGATGTCGCTGTCGATAAAGCCCAATTAGTAAGTTATCAAACAGGGCTACAAATCGATAAAGATTTTACATTGGCAAGCGGTTTAAAAGTGAAACCATCGTTAAGCAGTCGTTATGTCGATACGCAAAGCACACAAGATAATCAACCTGTTGTGGTCAATGGTCATGGGTTTAATCAAAACTTTGGGCGTTATCATACCCATGATTTAGGATTAAGCGTAGGAAAATCATTGTGGGAAACGGCTGTTCATGTTGGCATGACAGATGGCGATGAAATTGACAAACAAACGTCCGCAAACGTGTTATTGCGATATCAGTGGTAAATTTTTTAATTTTTTGGGTTAAGCTATATCTATGATATAGCTTAATTTTTTTATAAAAATAAAGAAAATTTGGATATTTTGTGTATTTTTTAATTGATTTGGTTAGGAAATATGTTATGATGAAAACATTATTTTTATATGGGATTTTTTGTGATGCAGTTATCATTTAAAAAAGCATTTCTTGCAAGTTTAATTTCATGTTTTTGTTTATTTGGTGTACAACAATTTGCACATTCTGCGATTGTGCGTGATGATGTTGATTATCAAGAATTTCGTGACTTTGCAGAAAATAAAGGACGTTTTGTTGCCGGAGCAAGCAATATTCAAGTAAAAGATAAAAATGGAACAACATTGGGGACAGCACTTAATGGGGCACCAATGCCTGATTTTAGCTCTGTACATCGCTTATATGGAACAAGTACATTGATTCATCCACAATATGTTGCGAGTGCAGCACACAACAGCCATGAAGACCCATCAAAAGTCAATCATTGGCACTACCATATTCAATTTGGTGGACAAAGCCACAATCCAGATGCTCATCATTATCATTATTCATTTGTTGATGAAAATAATGACCCAACATGGATAAAAAACGTGAATGATAAAATATATAATGATTATCAATCACCACGACTACACAAATTAGTAACGGAAGTGGTTGAATCACCTGTAACCAATGCACAGGAAAACAAAACAAGAGAAGATTATATCACAAATAAAAAATACCTTGCCTTTGCACGATTAGGCTCAGGTCGTCAAGGAGTTATAGATAAATCAGGCACAACGCTATATCCAACAAATAATAAGATTTCCTGTGAAGAGATGACTGGCTGTACTGCATTGAAAGGGTCGTATCAATATTTAATCGGTGGAGAAAGCGTAAAATTTGTGACTGTTTCTAGCAATGCCAATGGAGATAAATTACTCTATGGCGGTGGGAAAGACCGAGTGATTAACGGTGAACGTATCAATCATATGTTTTCTTCACCGATGGCGAATTGGAGTGTGAGTGGCGATAGTGGTTCACCTTTATTTGGTTTTAATAAAGAAACACAACAATGGGAACTGGTATCCTTTGTTAGGGGGCGTTGGTCATATGGGGATTATTCATATAATATGTCGATTGTTGCTAAACCTGAGTTTTATAAAGAAAAAATAGAAGAAGATAAAATGTATATTCATAATGATAAGGCAGATGATGTCTATCATTGGTTAGCAACAGAACCCCATCAAAGTCAGCTTGTACAAAGTAGTACACAAAAAACGGATACTGTTGGTTTATCTAGCGTAGATTTAAAAGAACAGCCAACCTATCGCCCTAATCATCTTAAGCGTTCTGCATTAGATACAGGCATTTCATCTACAGGTTATCAACAACTCTTAACAGGGTTAAATACTGGAAAAACCTTACATTTTACTGGTGAGTCAGGCACTTTAGAGCTACAAAATTCGATTGACCAAGGTGCAGGAGCATTATATTTTGATAATGACTTTACAGTACGAGCAAAAGACCAAGAGATGACATGGTTAGGTGCAGGGGTTGCTGTTGCCAAAGATAAAACAGTAACATGGCAAGTGAAAAATCCAGAAAATGACCGTTTATCCAAACTTGGTGAAGGGACACTTTTAGTCAATGGTATCGGTGAAAATAAAGGCGATATTAGCGTGGGCGATGGTACGGTGATTTTAAACCAACAAGCGGACAGCACCGGCAAAAAACAAGCCTTTAACCAAGTCGGCATTGTGAGCGGTCGTCCGACTGTAAAATTGATGGATAGCGAGCAAATTGACCCAAATAAACTCTATTTTGGTTATCGTGGTGGACGCTTAGACTTAAATGGCAATCATTTAACCTTTAATGCGATTCAAAATGTGGACGAAGGTGCTCAAATTGTGAATCACCATCCAAGCCAAAAAGCAACAGTAACTTTAAAAGGACAACCACAAGGTTCAGGTGATTTTGTACATTTTGGTGATGATGAAACAGGTTACTTTCGTTTAAGGGGGAGAAATGATGGCAAAACGCCATTAAATCGACAAAGTACCTTGAATTGGGCATATTTGGGTGATGGTCAAGACATTGCCAAAGAATATTGGAAACAAAAGAATGACTTAGCATTAGTAACAGCATTTAATGGTTTTCTTGGCGAGACAAATGCTCAAAACTATAATGGGCAATTAGATGTGATTTATCATCCGCAAGAACGTCCACAAGAATCAACATTGTTGCTAACAGGCGGGAGCCAATTAAATGGACAATTTAATGTTAAAGCAGGTAGTGTTTTATTATCAGGTCGTCCACGTCCTTATGCTGTAGATTGGTTGGTGGAAGGCGGAAAAGAAGTGATTAAAGAAGATGATTGGTTAAATCGTCAATTTAATGCCACAACATTTAAAATAGAAAATGATGGTAAACTCTATGTTGGGCGTAATGTTAGCCATGTGAATGCAAATTTTGATTTATCCAATCAAGCATTTGCTCAACTTGGATTTGTTCAAGGCAAAACACCTATCTGTATTCGCTCAGATTATCATGGAGAAACTACATGTGAACAACCAAGCTATGGCACAACGACCTTAAATAGCATTCCAGTTACACATATCACAGGGAATTTAAATTTAAAAGATACGAGCCAACTGACCCTTGGTAAAGCACATTTGACTGGTTCTTCGGTGGCAAGTAGAACAAGTAAAATGAATATGTCGCCTGATGCTCATTGGACAATGACAAAAAATAGTCAAGTTGGTCATTTAGCAATGGAAAATGGTTCACAAATTACACTAAATTCATCGTCACAACCGACAACTTCCTATAACACATTGACCATTTTAGGAAACTTAACAGGTGTAGGTCGTTTTAATTATCTCACTGATTTGGCTCAAATAAAAGGCGATAAAGTCATTGTACAAGGTACTGCTGAAGGGAAATATGGTTTGTATCTTCAAAATACAGGCAAAGAACCAAGTTCTAGACGTAGAGAACGTTTAACCTTGTTAAGTTTACAAAATAGAAATCAAGCAACGAAAAAAGTAAATGTTGAATTATTAAATCCAAATCAAGTGGTTGATGTCGGTGCATATCGCTATAAATTACAAAATGATGGTGTTAATTATTATTTATCCAATCCAACGGTTAATATTGACCAGTTGATTGCAAGAAAACTTGCGAAGTTTCAAACAACTCGTACGCAAACACCATCAACCACAACAGTAAGAGAAAGCCGTTCAATCCCTGCAGGTTCAGAGCCATCGTTGACAGAGAGTACACTCAATGAACAACAGCAAATTGTAGTCAATCAACCCATCCCCCTAGATTCTGAAGTGGCTGAAGATACAGAAGTGAGTCAAGAGATAGAACCGATTGCACAAGCTCAATCCATTAGCCGTTATACCAATGCAGGGCTATCGGATTTATCTGCACAAATCAACAGTATGATGTATATGGGACAAGGCTTAAATCATTATTTACTAAGTGATTATGCACATAATGTTTGGTTGTCAGTCAATCGTTACCATACTAAACACCAATCTGATTTATATCGTCAATATACAAAAGATGATACCATTACCCAAATTGGTTCAGATGTTAATCTTGAGTTAAAACAAGGGAAATTAAAATTAGGTACAGCATGGTCATACAATATGGCTGAAAACCAATATGCAGACCATCAG
>JBHACK010000234.1:0-3185 GCA_041854545.1 Acinetobacter sp.
CACGAAACCGCACTTGCAGATACCATTTGCGAGATTATGCCATCGATTGAAATGGTGCGTATGACGAATTCAGGAACAGAGGCAACCATGACAGCGATTCGCTTGGCTCGTGGCTACACAGGTCGAGATATGATTGTTAAATTTGAAGGCTGTTATCATGGGCATTCTGATTCATTATTGGTAAAAGCAGGTTCAGGCTTATTAACCTTAGGTGAACCGACATCAAAAGGTGTGCCTGCAGATTTTGCAAAGCATACATTGACCTTACCTTATAATGATAGCGAGGCGGTAAAAGCGTGTTTTGCTCAATATGGCGATAAAATCGCTGGGGTGATTGTTGAACCTGTTGCAGGAAACATGAACTTAGTCAAACCTGTAACAGGATTTTTAGAAACCATTCGTGAAATGTGCGACCAATATGGCTCTGTCTTTATTATTGATGAAGTGATGACCGGTTTCCGTGTGGCACTTGGCGGAGCCCAAGCCTATTATAATGTAAAACCTGACTTAACCACGCTTGGCAAAATTATTGGAGCAGGTTTACCTGTGGGAGCATTTGGCGGTAAAAAAGAAATTATGTCGTGTATCGCACCTTTAGGCGGTGTATATCAAGCAGGGACATTATCAGGCAACCCATTGGCAATGCGTGCAGGCTTAGCGATGTTTAAACATTTACGCCAAGCTGATTTTTATGAGCGTTTAAATGCGAAAATGACACGCCTATTAACAGGATTACAGCGTGTAGCAGATGAAGTTGGCATTGCCTTTAAAACCGAACAAGCAGGCGGATTATTTGGTATCTATTTTACTGACCAGCCAGAAATCAGCAGTTTTGAACATATTTTAAATTGTGATATTGACGCATTTAAAACCTTTTTCCATGGTATGCTTGAACGTGGCGTAAACCTTGCTCCATCAGCATTTGAGGCAGGCTTTATTTCTATCGCACATAGTGATGAAGATATTGATTATACGATTGCGATGGCAAAAGAAGTCTTTTTAACGATGAAACAAGGCTAATAACCATCTTAAACATAAAGGGTAAATATTACCCTTTATGTTTTGATAACCTTATGATATTGCTGATATAAACGAGTGAGCAATAAAACGCTGGCTAAACTTAATCCTACAATAAAACCAATCCATACACCAGATGCCCCGACATCTGTATGACGTACCAAATAATAACCAATAGGAAAAGCCACACCCCAATAACTAAACAAAGTAATCCACATCGGAATTTTAGTATCTTGCATACCACGCAAACAACCTGATGCACACACTTGCCAAGCATCAACTAATTGATAAGCAACGGCAAAGGCGACCAAATGCAAAGCAATCGGAAAAACAGCCATATCTTGCGTATAAAGTTGAATAATTTGTGGGCGAGCAAACCAAATCAATAACATCGTTAAACACGCCAACCCTGTGGCAATTATCAAGCCTAAAAGTTGGACATGATACATCTTATACCAATTCTTTTCCCCATAATACATACCTACACGAATGGTAAGTGCCAAAGCCAAAGACATTGGAATCATAAATAACAGTGAAGTAATTGAAATGGTAATTTGATGAGCAGCGACCACAAGGTCGCCTAATGGACTAATCACTAAGGCAGCAGTACTAAATAAACTCACTTCAAAAAAGATACTTAAGCCCATTGGAATACCTAAGGCTAAAATTTGTTTAATATAGACCGCATTAAACGGATTCCAACCCTTAAATAACGCATATTGCTGATAATTTGGTGAACGCAAAATATGCAAAATCAATGTTGCAAGCATTAACCATTGCAAAATTGCGGTTGCAAATCCACAACCTGCACTGCCTAAAGCAGGAATCATTCCCCAACCATACATAAAAATAAAGTTTAAAGGAATCAGTACACCCAATGCCCCTAAACTAATCCATGTAACAGGTTTAGGAAATCCCAACGCTTCTGAATAACAACGTAATGCAGTATAAAGCAAAACCGCAGGCATACCAAAACCAATAGCGTGTAAAAACAAACTGGCTTTAGGGATTAAATTTGCAGGCACATCAAACAGTGGTAAAAAAGCAGGCAAAATTTGCAAAATCACACAAGCAACAATCCCCAAGGCAAAGGATAAAATTAACGCATGTTGTGTAATTTTAACAACATCAACATTATTTTTTTCCCCAATCGCCTTGGCAACCAAAGGCGTTGTTGCAAACACAATCCCACAAAATAACAACATAATCGGAATCCACAACCCTACAGCAACTGCAATCGCAGCTAAATCTTGAGCGGACAACCGACCAGCCATGACCGTATCAATAAAACCTAAGCCTGTTTGAGAAAATTGTGTTATTAAAATCGGAATACTTAATGCCAATAAAGGCTTAATTTCTTGGCGTAATACAGAAAAATTCATCATCAATCACAACATTAAAAACAACAAAAAACCTTGAGTGATGCTCAAGGTTCATTATCCGTCAAAAACTGGAATTATTCACCATTATAATCACGGATACTTTCACATAACTCCCGATTTGAGGCATCGCCCATATCATTAAATGCCTTACGAGAATCGACCATTAACTTGCGGTACTCTTCTGAATTTGCACGAATCTTTAACTCTGCCAACGCATTTTTAGCTTCAGGTAAATGAGATTCTACAATCATTTTGATATTATTTTGATAATCATCATTAATTTTAATTAATTTAGGACAAGATTCAATCACAACCGCTAACATCGCAATTTCATCTGGTGTAGTTTGATACATTTCAATATCGACTACACTTTCATCATTTGCCCAAAGGAATGGAGCAGTTGCTAAAAGAGAGCAGAAAGCAAAAATTTTCGATGATTTCAACATGATTTTTCTCTCAAAAGTCAGAATAGCTTCATCATAAAAGAAAATGACACAGAATGCAAAGCCGAACGTGTATTGAAAACTTAACTAAACGAAAACAAGCGTAAAAAATAGGTGATGTTATTTACATCACCTACTCATATCCAAACAAGGTTTAGAAACGATAGCCGATTTTTAAACCATATGCCAAGGCTTTATTGTCTTTAAATTCAGCATTATAATTACTGGTGCCTGCTTGAGAACCAGTTTGAGCTTGAGCATCACCTAACCAGAAATACTTCACACCACCTGCAACAAAATAGTTTTTCGCAGGGCTGTATTGAGCACCTAAACCAACATTCCA
>JBHACK010000235.1:0-38988 GCA_041854545.1 Acinetobacter sp.
CGACTGGCAATGGCTCGGCTTTAACACTATCACCTTTAGCAGTAATTAACGGCATTTCTGCAACTGGTAACGGTTCGGCTTTCACACTATCGCCTTTGGCGGTAATTAACGGCATTTCTGCAACTGGTAACGGTTCAGCTTTAACACTATCACCTTTAGCGGTAATGAGTGGCATTTCTCCGACTGGTAAGGGTTCAGCCTTAACGCTATCGCCTTTAGCGGTAATTAACGGCATTTCTGCAACTGGTAATGGCTCAGCTTTAACGCTATCGCCTTTAGCGGTAATTAACGGCATTTCAGCAGTTGGTAACGGCTCGGCTTTCACGCTATCACCTTTGGCGGTAATGAGTGGCATTTCTCCGACTGGCAATGGCTCGGCTTTAACACTATCACCTTTAGCAGTAATTAACGGCATTTCTCCGACTGGCAATGGCTCGGCTTTAACACTATCACCTTTAGCGGTAATTAACGGCATTTCAGCAACTGGCAACGGTTCAGCTTTAACGCTATCACCTTTAGCGGTAATCAAAGGCTCATTTGCTTTTGGATTGTATAAGCGATATTGTTGATTCTCTTGTTTTAAACGGTAACGGTATGCCCCCACATCGACCACTTGTTCAGGGTTGGCTAATTGCACATTGACATTATGTTGATGTACATTAGATAGCTGTAATAACACTAAATCATCAGTTGTTTTAGTAGGTTCAATCCCTGTATCTTGTACATACAGTTGGAAATCACCTTGAGCCACGCCATCAACCTGCACTTTATCGCCCAAAACTTGAGCAGTATTAGTGAGATAATTAAAGCGACCATTGCCTGATAATTGTTTTGTAATGTGTAACACATTAAATTTTTTCGCTTGATTTGCCGATGGTGCATTATTTAAGGTTACTTGCGAGCCTTGCGTTAGATTTAATGTCCCAATCGTGCTATTATCTGTTAAAGTTAAATGACCATCAGACAAAATATTCATGGTGCTATTTTGTCCTGCTGTAACTTTACCTGTTACATGGGCTTTACCAACATTTAACTGGCTACGGTCATTTAAGGTTACATTACCCAAAACTTGAGTAATCGGAATGCTATTTAGCTCTTCTTGGCTAAAGCTTAAAACTCCACATTGAGTTTCTCCATGATAATCTGAACGTACACAAGTTGGCGTTACGCCATCAATATATCCTAAATGAGCGGTTGCATTTTGACTGGTTGTTAAATTTGTGGTTAATCGCCCCACATTACGCCCAGTAACCAGTTTTGCATTGCCTTCAGCCTTTAATTCATTGACATGGAAATCTCGTGTTAGCCAATCTTTATGGTCAATCACTTCTTTTCCTGTTAATTTATCCACGGCGTGCGGTGTCGGACGACCTGATAATAATAATGTCCCTGCTTGAGCGGTTAATGTACCATTGAGATTTGCTCCACCTGTCAAAACCAACGTCGCATTTTGTGGTTGAGCCTTGGGTGCAAAGGTTACATTTAATTGTCCATTATGTTTACTTGTATCTGTTTCACCTAAAATGCCACTAAATACAGGGGTTAAACGTTGCTGATTAATTTGCTCAATATAAATATCTGCTACTTTTGTTCTATCTGTCCCTAAATATTTCCAATCTAAGGTATCACGTTTATTGATTGGATAACTAGGCAATCTACGTTCACCCCCTAACGCTCGATAATAGCCCGAAGTAATCGTCCCTGCCATACCTGTAATTTTTTCATCATCACCAAATAACGATTTCCCTGTAATGGTAATATTGGCAGGTTGTGTTTGATGATGATTGACTAATTGAGCTCCTTGGTCAACATTTTGAATATACGAAAATGTTAAATTATTTCCATTAACATCTAAACGACCACCACCATGACCAAAATAAATATTATCTGCTTTAACTTGATGAGCATCATTTAACACGACTGTTGGACGACCGCTAACAATCCCCACTTGATTAAAGGCTTGACGCTGACCTGCATTATTGGCACGTTGAGCCAAAATGACCGTACCTTCACCGACACTAATATCACCATGATTGATACCTGTACCATTCACCACTAATGTCCCTTTACCTAATTTAGATAAGCGGTCATTTTGTGGATTTTTGACTTGCCAATCAACCGTTTTTCCATCAGCAATCGACACCCCAGCACCTAACCAAGTGTGGTCAGGTTGGTCAGAAGTCACGGTAAAATTATTATCAAAATATAATGCCCCTGCACCTTGGTCGATATTATTTTTTAAATTAATCGTACCACTTTCACCTGTAAAACGCACGGTTTTTCCAGCGTTTAACTCTTCACGCAAACCACGATAACCATTTGCTGGCATATCAGTTGTAATGGTTGGCGTATTAACGGTAATGCTTTGCTGATTGCTTTGTAATGTGGTTTTCCCTGCTGTGCTATTTGACCAATCAAAATGTTCACCTGCTTTGACTTGAACATCAGGTACACGGTCTTGAGCAATAATATTACGATGATACGCTGGACGAGAAAGTAATGCGACCGACTCCCCATTTAAATCATTTTTATTTTGCGTTCCTGCTTGGTGAACAGCAATTAAAACCCAACGTTGCAACTCCGTATCATAACCATAATAGGCTGAACCACTATCTCCAGATGCTGGATAATTGACCATTGGTTGAGCAAAGACATGGTCAATCAGCTTTCCATTTTCATCTCGATGACGCTGTCCACCTGAACGCAACTGACCACTCGCACTTAACGAAGTAAAAGGCATTGGCGTACCAGCAATCAAATAACGATAGCCAGTTTGCACATCTGTTGTTAGCCCTGATGGCTCACGGATATATTGCCGTCCACCCCCTACACGAATAAATGCCGAATAACGGCGATTGGTTGTATAATCTCGAGCTTGATAACGTGTTTCAGCCACTTCACTTGGCACAACTTCTGTTACCAATTTACTTAAACGGGGCGATTGATAGTCCGTTGAAAGGCTTGTTGGGTCTAATACACCATGAGCATCCGTATTATTTGCATAATTATTTTTATCTACAAACGCATAATAATATTGATGAGCATCTGCTAAATGACCTTGCCCACCAAACTGCATATGCCAATGAAAATCTTGATTGCCATCATTATGAGCCACACTCACCGCATATTGTGGGTCAATTAATGTGGTCGCACCTTTTAATCTATCGACCGATTCAAAACTTGGCATTGGCACATTAGGTAAAACTGCACCAATTAATTCTCCTGTATCTTTATGATAAACATCAACATTGGTTGCACCAACGGCAAATTGTCCCTTATTTTCCGCCATATCACGGAATAACTGATAATCCACATCAGAACGCACCACCGCACCATGTGTATATGCGGTTGCAATACACAACGATGCAAGTAATGTTTTCTTAAATCTATTAATTTTCTTTGACATATAACCACCCTTCTCTATTACACCTTTATCTGATAATTATAACATAATGTAACAATAAAGGCGATAAAATGTGATAAAAATCACAAAAAATCCATTTTAAATCCTAAAAATTAGAAAAAAACTAAAAAATCATTTTTTTGCATCAAAACTGGTTAAAAAATATAATGCGATTGTCCTACCTGATATAAAAAATTATTGGCTAAAAGACTCTAAAATGTTATGCTTAGAATTAGTACGATTAGGTATTAACCATGATAAAATTTACATATGATGGTGTTGAATTTGCCCTAAACACTCAAAAAGGCGAACTGTTGGGCGATAAATCTACCGCTCAGTATCAACATTTAATAAAATGTATTGGTGAGCCATCTCAATATGCCAACGGTGAAGTTGTGGGTTCTGTTGGCGGTTTACCACATTTACCTTTTAAATATACAGAAATCACGAACCCTTATAAACATATAGAACAATTTTCTACTATTTTGGCTGTTGTATTACCAATTGATTTCCCTGATGAATTAAGCTCGTTTGTCCAAATTGAACAACCTTTGACCCATCATCTTTTTGAAGTAATTTATTGATACATTTCACTATAAAGAAATCCACAAAATTGATGGCGACTCAAATTTTAGATTAAAAATCATTATCTTGTATCAAGATTGATTGAAAAATGTAAAGATAAATCTTGCGTTAAATATGCTTAAATGTCCGCTCATGTTGCAAAATATCATCTAAGGTTTCCTGAACATATTCAAAATGCTCTGGCTCATCACACTCTGCCACACGGCGAAGTAAAACTGAAGATGGGTGCAACAATTTTTGCGTTAAACGATGGGCAAATGACTGTAACACATCGGTTGCGTCTTGACCTTGAGCCAAAGCGTGTAAAGCGGTTGCCAATTCCTGTTGTTGCAACTGCTCGCCATGCTGACGATAATGAGCAATCGTTGAGCCTGCTTGATTGACTTTTTGTTGGGTAATAAATTGTGTTGCCAGTTGATTGACCATAAATTCCGCTTCAACCGCCGCTTGACGACGTTGAGCTAAATTTTCATCAATCACTCCTTGCAAATCATCAACATCGTACAAATAAGCACCATCTAAATCATCGACTTTCGCATCAATATCTCGTGGCACTGCCAAATCTACCAATAACATTTGCTGATAACGACGCTGTTTTAATGCCTGTTTCACATCTTGATACGCAATCACCTGATGTAAACTTCCTGTACAACTGGACACCACATCTGCTCGGTGTAAATGTTCGGTTAATGCGGAAAAATCGATAATCTCCACTTGCACTTGCATGGTTAATTGTTGAGCTAATTGCTCTGCTCTTGCACGGGTACGATTACAAATGATGATTTTTTCAACACCTAAATCTGCCAAATGTTTTGCAACCAAACTGTTCATTTCCCCTGCAGCGACCAGTAAAACCGTGAGTTTTCTCACTTCACTAAACACTTGCAATGCCAGTTGTGCCACCGCATATCCCATTGAAACCGCATGAGCCCCGACCGCTGTTTCTGAACGTACTCGTTTTGCAGCATAAAAGGCATATTCAAAAATACGATTTAACTCTTTGGACACAGTGTGGTATTCTTTAGCTAAGCTAAACGCTGTTTTGACTTGCCCTAAAATTTGTGGTTCACCTAACATTAAGGAATCTAAGCCACTTGCGACCCGCATTAAATGCGAAACTGCTTGGGCATTTTCATAACAATAAACATGATGTTGTAATTGTGTTCTGTCTAATTGATGAACATCAACCAACCATTGAAAAATATGCTCAGATTGTTGAGTTATGGCATAAACTTCGGTACGATTACAGGTAGAAACCACCACAACATCATGCAATAGCGAATGTTCGTGTTGAAGCACCTGTTTTAGACGTTCAGCACTAAAAGCGACTTGCTCACGCAAATCGACTGAAGCTGTTTGATGATTTACACCTAAGACAAAAAACGACATATCATCATTTCGCTAAAACTAAAAATTATGGTATTGTACAACAGCGTTACCCATTGATTGATTGGCATTTAGGTTACACAAATTGCGTTACGTTCATACTTCTCTTGACCAACGTCAAAAAAATTCTCGTTATTCTATCACATTCTTATTGATGACGAGTATGTTATTTAACTCAAATCTTGGGGCAAGCCAGCCTTTGCCGAGCGTATCCCCAATGACTGTCCCAGAATACGCCAAAAAAATACAAAATATTACAAAACAACAGGCGATTTTTAAAAGCATGGTCGCTGAATTTAATATTGAAAATGGGCGTGTAAAAACAGGTATTGAAGAATACTTACCCCTTGTCTTTGTGACGCCATCGATTGGGGTAAAGCGTCGTGCCTTAGAACTTAGTTTGGAATCAAACGACATTGAGTCTGCCTATGCGATTGCCAGTCAATGGGTCAAACAAGAACCAAATGACGTACCGGCTCTGTTCTACTTAGCTCACACGGCACTTATCAATCACCATTACCAAACCTTTGCCAATACTTTAGACCGTATTTTAGCAATTGATGAAAATGCCAACCTTGAGCAAATCTTAAGCGGATTATTACCTGAAGAAGCACAAGACCGAGAACAATTACTCGCCACTTTAAGCACAGTTCAGAAAAAAGATAATCCATCTTTATTGGTATTAATTGCCACATTAGAAGCAAAAAGTGGTAATTATGAACGCTCACTTTATTTTATTAACAAAGCCTTAAGTAAACGCCCAAATACCAGTAGCTTTATTTTACTGAAAGCCAATTTACTATTGGCAATGGATAAACGAGATAAAGCCCTTAAATGGCTTAAAAAATCCAATGACCGCTATAAGAAAAATCCTGAAGTTCGTTTAGCGGAAGTCAAAATGTTGGCTGAAGATAAAAACGAAAAACAAGTTTTTAAACGCTTAAATAATGCCTTAAAATATAATCCTAAGGCAGAAGACTTATTATTCTTAGCAGGCTTGACCAATATTGACCATAAAAACCACGCTCAAGCCGAATTATATTTATCAAAACTCCATCAATCACCACGTTTCCAAAATGATAGTTTTTATTATTTAGGGATTAATGCAGAACGTATTGGGCATTATGAAAGTGCTTTAATGTATTATCGCCAAGTTGAAGGCAGTTTATATACCGTTTCTCGCCAATCCATGATTAAACTCTATGAACGCTTGGGCTTGGTTGATGATGCGTTACGCTTTTTAACCCAAGAACGTGTAAATTATCCAAACTATGCAAGTTTTTTATATCAACTCCAAGCAGAAGTTTTACAACACGCTGGATTAAAAGCGGAAGCACTCGGCTTATTACAAGAAGCATCACAGGATTTACCTGAAGACCCTGATTTATTATATTTACAAGTGGTTTTACTTGACCCACATAAAGACCAAAATAAATTGGAACAAATTCTCAATACTTTATTATTAATTGAGCCAAATAGCCCAATTTATTTAAATGCTTATGCTTATACGCTCGCATTACAAAATCGTCAGTTAAACAAAGCTCGTCAATATGCAGAACAAGCTTTAGAATATGCACCAAACCAAGCGTCTATTTTAGATACTTTAGGATATATTGCATTTTTACAAAACGATTATCAAACGGCTGTTTTACATTTAGCCAAAGCCTATCAACAAGGCGAAAATTTATCGATTGGCTTAAAATATGCAAAAGCCTTATATATGCACGGTGATTTAAGCACATTTAATCATGTGGTTACACAATTAAACAAAAAATACCCGAATGATGAACAAGTTACACAACTCAGCTTGTTGATTTTGCCTGATAATTTACAACCACAATCATCGCCACAAATTTCAACACAGCAACCAAGTGAACACAATCAAACATGAACAACATTCAACACACTATCGGTAAAACCCTGATTTTAACTATCTTGGCGACTTTGACGGCTTGTCAAAGTTTGCCATTTAAAGGCTATTCTGAAAAACCAGACCAATTTTCCCTACAAGGCAAAATTGGTGTCCGCACACCTGAACAATCAGGCAGTGCCTTTTACACTTGGCAACAACAACAAGAAAATTTTGACATTCAACTCACAGGCATTTTAGGCATTGGTAAAACCCAAATTCAAGGTAAAACAGGCGATGTTACCCTACAAAACGCCCAAGTTGGCACTATTCACGCTGAAACACCTGAAGAATTACTCTATCGTGCAACAGGTTGGGTTGCTCCAATCAGCTACTTAAAATCGTGGATACAAGCCAAATCCGCCACACCTGATGCACAAATTACTCGAGATGAGCAACAACGTCCAACCGAAATTAGCGAAGGACAATGGACTGTACAACTCAGTTACAAAAAAAATCGAAAATTACCTAATCACCTAATTTTATCTCAAGCCCTACCAACAGGCGGACAAAACCGCATTACAATGGTCATTCAAAACCGCTAATTTACTACTTTTACCATGATGATTCGTGTTCCATCTCCAGCCAAACTCAATCTGTTCCTACACATTGTAGGACAACGAGAAAATGGCTATCACAACTTACAAAGCATTTTTCAGCTGATTGATTTATACGATTGGCTCACTTTTACGCCAAATCAGCAAAATAGCATTCAACTCACAGGCTTAGACCAAATTAACCCAGAAGATAATCTTATCTTTAAAGCCACACAACTGCTCCGCCCCCATGCGACCCACTTTACAGGGGTAGATATTCATTTAGAAAAAAATATTCCAATGGGTGCAGGACTTGGCGGGGGGTCATCTAATGCAGGGACAACACTCCTTGTACTAAACCAACTTTGGCAATGTGGATTAACAACTGAACAATTAGCACACTATGCCCAACAACTTGGGGCAGATGTTCCCTTTTTTGTCTATGGAAAAAATGCGTGGGTTGAAGGCATTGGCGAACACATTACCCCCATCGATTTAGCTCAAAAAAGCTACATAATTCTAAAACCTGACTGTTTTATCAGCACTCAACTACTTTTTTCACAAAAAACATTGACAAGAGATTCAAAAATCACTAAATTTAGCGACTATCAAATTGAGCCAAAAAATTTTGGAAATAACTTTGAGCCACTCGCTCGAAAATTATACCCAGAAGTTGAACAGGCGATGCAGTATTTAAACCAGTTTGCAACTGCACGATTAACAGGCACAGGAAGTTGTGTATTTATCGAATTTGATGACCAAATGAATAGTGATGAAATTTTGCAACACGCACCTTGCAAAGGGTATAAAGTGCAAAGTTTAACACAATCACCACTCTTAGATTGGTTAAAAACGGTATAGGATATAGGGGCGTCGCCAAGTGGTAAGGCAGCGGGTTTTGATCCCGCCATCCGTTGGTTCGAATCCAGCCGCCCCTGCCATCTTCTCTAAATGAAATACTCATTTAGAACACCTTAGGGGCGTCGCCAAGTGGTAAGGCAGCGGGTTTTGATCCCGCCATCCGTTGGTTCGAATCCAGCCGCCCCTGCCATCATTCTCTAAATGAAATACTCATTTAGAATATCTTAGGGGCGTCGCCAAGTGGTAAGGCAGCGGGTTTTGATCCCGCCATCCGTTGGTTCGAATCCAGCCGCCCCTACCATAAAGTCAAAAAAAATATTGCAAAATCTATACATATATATTAAAATACATACATATTTTTAAATTATGTAGGTAAAAATATGCAAGTCAAGTCAAGTCAAGTCAAGTCAAGTCAAGTCAAGTCAAGTCAAGTCAAGTCAAGTCAAGTCAAGTCAAGTCAAGTCAAGTCAAGTCAAGTATCATAACCTTAGCACTCTGTTTAAGTCTATTTAATTTTCAAGGTTGTGCTGCTGTTATGGCTGCAAAACAACCAGATAAAAAGAATATTAATGCAATTACAACAGGCGTTCATCGTAGTAAAGTTTTAGCAGAATGGGGAGTACCTGTATCAACTGAAGTTCGAGAAGATAAACATCGTGTTGATATTTATTCTTTTAAACAAGGGTATAGTAATGCTGCTAAATTTGGACGAGCTACTTTACATACTTTAGCATCTGTTTCAACACTTGGTTTATGGGAAGTTGTTGGTACACCTGCAGAAACAGCTTTTGATGGAAAATATATGGCATTCCAAGTAATTTATAATGAACAAGATATTGTTATCTCTGTTACACGCCTAAAATAGTCGTTATATTTTTTGCAAGGTGTATCAAGTATACACCTTTTTTATTTTCTTTACTTTTATTCTTGACAATAGCCAAGTTTTTCCCTAAAATTCTGTCCCATATTTAGGGGCGTCGCCAAGTGGTAAGGCAGCGGGTTTTGATCCCGCCATCCGTTGGTTCGAATCCAGCCGCCCCTGCCATTTTTGTTTTCTTTTTTTCTATTTTCAGCCAATCGCTAAAGGGTGTTTCATGCCCAATCTTGTCGTTTTTAGTGGAACTGCTCATCCACAATTCGCTCAGAAAGTTGTAAATCATTTACACATTCCTCTTGGTGCCGCATCAGTCAGCCGTTTTTCAGATGGTGAAATCGCCGTAGAAATTACGGAAAATGTGCGTGGTAAAGATGTTTTTATCGTTCAATCCACCTGTGCACCAACCAATGATAATTTAATGGAAATTTTGGTTATGGCGGATGCGTTACGTCGTGCAAGTGCAGGACGTATTACCGCTGTTATTCCTTATTTTGGTTATGCTCGTCAAGACCGCCGTCCACGTTCTGCTCGTGTTCCAATTACTGCTAAAGTGGTTGCGGATATGCTGACTACAGTAGGCATTGACCGTGTTGTGATGATTGATTTACACGCTGACCAAATTCAGGGATTCTTTGATATTCCTGTTGATAATATTTATGGTACGCCTGCTCTGCTTGCAGATTTAAATCAACAACATCATGATAATTTAATGGTTGTTTCTCCTGATGTGGGTGGTGTAGTCCGTGCACGAGCTGTAGCCAAACAGTTAGGCGATATTGACCTTGCTATCATTGATAAACGCCGTCAAAAAGCCAATGAATCTCAAGTGATGCACTTAATTGGTGATGTTAAAGACCGTGATTGCGTGATTGTTGATGATATGGTCGATACTGCAGGTACTTTGTGTAAAGCTGCAGATGCCTTGAAACAATTTGGTGCACGTCGTGTGGTTGCTTATGCAACTCACCCTGTCTTATCAGGTAAAGCGATTGAAAACCTTAAAAATTCAGTGATTGATGAATTAGTGGTAACGGATACTATTCCATTATCAGAAGAAGCGTTGGCTTTAGGTAAAATTCGTCAAGTGTCTGTATCGAGCATGGTTGCTGAAACGATTCGCCGTATTAATAATGAAGAATCGATTAGTGCAATGTTTGATAGCTATCTCTAAATCTGAGATAATATTTATAAACTGCCCTATTGCATCTTTTCAAAGATTGGTTACAATAGGGCGTTTTTCCATGCTAAACTGGTCGCAAGTTTAGTTTTTTTGTTAGACCATATTTGGTCTTTTTTAAAGGTAATATCCTATGACAACTTATGTTTTAAACGCTACTTTGCGTACTGCTGAACAACAAGGGAAAGGTGCGAGCCGCCGCCTTCGCCGTGAAGCATTAATTCCTGCGATTGTTTATGGTGCAGGTAAAGAGCCTGTTGCTGTAACGATTGAATATCGTGAGTTAATCAAGTTACTTGAAGATGAGAATTTCTTCACTTCTCCTGTTGCAATCAAGTTTGATGGTCAAGAAGAAGTTGCTCAAATTCAAGCGTTACAACGTCATCCTTCTTCAAACCGTCCGATTCATGCGGACTTTTTGCGTGTTGCAAACTAAGTTGAGTTTTGACGCTCGATGTCAATTTCACTGATTGTAGGTTTGGGTAATCCGGGTTCGGAATATGCCCAAACTCGACACAATGCTGGCGTTTGGTTTGTGGAAACACTTGCCAAACGTTATTCTATTGCTCTAAAAGCAGAAAGTAAATTTCATGCCTTGACTGGTCGTGGTCAAATTGAAGGGCATGATGTGCGGTTACTGATTCCACAAACTTTTATGAATTTGTCAGGAAAAAGTGTCGCTCCTTTTTGTAAATTTTATCAAATTCCTACATCATCTGTACTGATTGCTCATGATGAACTGGATATGGCTCCGGGGATTATTCGCTTAAAAACAGGCGGTGGTCATGGCGGTCATAATGGTTTGCGTGATATTGTTCCACATATTGGTGCTGATTTTCATCGTTTACGCATAGGCATTGGACACCCCGGAAGTAAAGACCGTGTTTCAGGTCATGTGTTAAGTAAAGCTCCAACGGCTGAGCAAACCTTAATTGATGATGCGATTTATCATGCTGTTCAACAAATAAAATTCTTGGTTGATGGACATCTTGCTCAAGCCATGAATCATATTAATGCGTATAAACCTTAATATTTTTCCCCTATTCCGCTCTTATATTCGTTATGGAGAGATTCCATGCTTTCTCGTTTATTAAAATGTAAAATTCACCGTGCAATCGTTACTCATGCTGAATTGCATTATGAAGGTTCTTGTGCGATTGATGGTACGTTAATGGATTTGGCTGGTATCCGTGAATATGAAGAAATTCATGTATGGAATGTAACCAACGGTAAGCGTTTTACAACCTATGCGATTCGTGGTGAAGACCATTCTGGTATTATTTCAGTCAATGGCGGTGCGGCACATCAAGCTGATGTGGGTGATATTGTCATTATTGCTACCTTTGGCGATTTTACTGAAGAAGAAGCAAATGCTCATAAACCACGTTTAGTGTATGCAAATCCTGATAATACTGTGAATCATACGGCAAATTGTATTCCTGTTCAATTAGCTTAATAAAAAACGCTTAATTAGGCTTATTAATGTTTAATAAGCCTTTTTGTATAAAATTAAAACACTTAAGATTTATTTTTCTTATTTTCTCTTGACTTTTATTTTTTATTCTCTATGATGGTTTGTAGTTAGTTTGAACTCTATCACAAAATAAAGATTTATATCGTTGCTCCATATAAATCGTTGTATAAAAACTTAACCCAAAACAAAATCGTTGTATCTGTTGCAATACAACATCATTAAACAAAACACAATTTTATATTAAGAAGGGTATTTATGATGAAAAATCACAATCCACTACATGACCAACAATTTAACTATGCCGTTCATACCATTACATCAGAAATGATTTTTATTGATGCGGTAAAAGATTTAGAGCTTTTAGCCAATGCTGGGCATCAACATTCTGCTCAATATTTAGCTGAACTTTATCGCCAAGGGTTTCGTGTAGAAAAAGATTCTGCCAAAGCTCAACATTGGCAAGAGGTTGCAACGCTTGTTGCTTAATCTTGAGTTGATATTCTAAAATGCTTACAATCTATTGTAAGCATTTTTTGTTTATTTATCGTTCTCTTGATTGATTTTATTTTCTTTTTTTATTTTTTTCGTTTGACAAGTTTCTTTTTTTTCTTTATTATATGCTCACCTTTTAGATAAGTCCCTATCGTCTAGAGGCCTAGGACATCGCCCTTTCACGGCGGTAACCGGGGTTCGAATCCCCGTAGGGACGCCAAATTGATAAAAAGCCGTTGCAGTTTCAGACAACGGCTTTTTTATTTCTTATTTTATCCCCCTTAAACCCTAAAGTTCAAAGGTGATATTCAAGTCAGCCCTTCTTCTTAATAACGACTCGCATCAATCAATGCTTTCGTATATTCATGTTGCGGTGATTCAAACAGTTGTTCTGTGGTTTGATATTCTACACATTCTGAATGTTTCAGCACCAATACTTTTTGGCAAACTGCACGAATCACATGCAAATCATGGCTAATAAAAATATAGCTAATGCCATATTGTTGTTGAAATTGGCGTAATAATTGTACAATCGCACGTTGTGTAGTACGGTCAAGGGCAGACGTTGGCTCATCTAAAATGATTAATTTAGGCTGTAAAATCAACGCTCGTGCAAGTGAAACCCGTTGCCGTTGTCCGCCTGAAAGTTCATGCGGATAACGTGTTGCAAAATCGGTAGGCAATTCCACTTGTTGCAAAATCGCATGGACACGTTGTGTAATTTCCGCTTTGCTCACCCCTAAAACTTGTAATCCTTCCCCGATAATTTGTGCAATCGTCATGCGTGGATTAAGACTACTAAAAGGGTCTTGGAACACAATTTGAAAATTTTGTCTTAACGGACGTAATTGCTTTTCTTTTAACGCATTTAAATCTTGTCCAAGTAAAACAATTTTACCATCACAATCAATCAAACGGGCAATCGCCAATGCTAACGATGTTTTGCCTGAACCGCTTTCTCCAACAACGCCTAAGGCTTCCCCTTGGTTTAATGTCAGGGATAAAGGGGCAACCGCCACATGATAATCTACAATCCGATTGAGCAAACCTGCTTTAATTGGAAATTTTACTGCGGTTTCTTGCAATTCTAACAATACACTTTGATTATCATGTGGTAAAGCGGTACCAAAATCTTGATTAAGCAAATGTCGTGTATAATCGGTTTGTGCATGATTAAAAATCTGCTCTACGCTCCCCTGTTCTTCAACCTTACCTTTATTCATCACAATCACATCATCTGCATAACGTTTAACCAGATTTAAATCATGGCTAATCAAAATCATTGCCATATTTTTTTGTTGTTGTAATTGTTTTAGCAAGTTGAGAATTTGCGTTTGTAAGGTTACATCTAATGCGGTTGTTGGCTCATCTGCAATTAAAATATCAGGTTCTAATGCCAATGCCATCGCAATCATCACTCGCTGACGTTGTCCGCCTGAAAGTTCATGTGGATAACGTTTGAGTTTTTGTTCAGGTTCTGGAATGCCAACATCGGTTAAAAGTTGAATGACTTTGGCTCGTACATCAGTTTTATTTATCCCTTGTAATAATAAACTTTCGCCAATAATATGTTCAACACGATGTAAAGGATTGAGTGCTGTCATCGGTTCTTGGAAAATCATGGCGATTTTCTGTCCACGCACCGCACGTTTTTGGCTATCGGTTGCGGATAATAATTCCAACGTTTGCCCATTGACCTGTAATTCTGCTGTGCCAGATACCTTTAAATCATGTGCTAACAGCCCTAAAATGGCTAAATTACTGATAGATTTTCCAGAACCACTTTCTCCAACAATCGCTAAGGTTTGTCCTTGATATAATTGGAAATTTAAATCATTTACCAACATATTTTGCTGATGTTGAATGGTTAAATGTTGCACCGATAATAATGCAGAAGATGGCTTATTTTCTTGGGTCGAATGCGTCACGGGTCGCTTCTCCAATATAAATCAACAATGACAACACAATGGCGAGCGTAAAAAACGCAGATAAAGCCAACCACGGTGCATTCAAATTATTTTTGCCTTGTAATAACAATTCACCTAAGGACGCAGCATCAGGCGGTAAGCCATAGCCTAAAAAATCGAGTGATGTTAAAGCGGTTAAATTTGCGGTTAAAATAAATGGTAATTGTGATAAGGTTGATGACATAGCATTCGGTAAAATATGTTTAAAAATAATCACATGGTCTTTGACACCTAAGGCACGAGCCGAACGCACATAATCAAAATTTCGCATTCTTAAAAATTCAGCACGCACCAAACCGACCAATGCCGTCCAGCCAAAACACAACATAATGGCAAATAACCAATACACATTTGGCGTAAACATACTCACTAAAATCATCACCATAAACAGCATAGGCAATCCGCCCCACACTTCTAAAATGCGTTGTCCAAGCAAGTCAATCCAACCGCCATAATAGCCTTGAATCGCTCCAACAGCGATACCTAAAATGGCAGAGCAAAACGTGAGAGCAAATGCAAACAGTAACGATACACGCAAGCCATACAGTACACGGGCTAACACATCACGCCCTTGGTCATCAGTACCTAGCCAGTTTTGAGCAGTTGGTGGAGATGGCACAGGCACATCAAGTTCTAAATTTGGCGTTTGATAAGAAAATGGAATAATCGGCGAAATAAACCAACCCTCTTGATTAATTAACTGCTGTACGGCAGGGTCTTTATAATCCGCCTCAGTTTCAAATACACCGCCAAACGTTGTTTCAGGATAGGCTTTAAATACTGGAAAATAAGTTTCTTGTTTATAACGCACAATAATCGGTTTATCATTGGCAATAAACTCGACCATTAGCGATAAAACAAAAATCACCATAAATAAAATAAAACATGCAAAACCTAAACGATTGGCTTTAAAACGAGCCAATCGAGATTTTGTCATTGGGGAAAACTGAATAAATTTACCGAACATTTTATTTCCCCTGTGCATCAAAATTAATGCGTGGGTCAATGATTTGATACATCACATCACCAATTAAACGTAATACCAAGCCCATTAAGGTAAAAATAAATAATGTTCCAAAAATCACAGGGTAATCACGTTGGACAATTGCTTCAAATCCTAATAATCCTAAGCCATCTAAATTAAATAAAATTTCAATAAATAAATTTCCTGCAAAAAATACCCCTACCAATACTTCAGGTAAACTGGCAATCACAATTAACATCGCATTACGGAAAACGTGTCCATATAATACTCGGTTTTCGGTTAAACCTTTACAACGTGCTGCCATGACATATTGCTTATTTAACTCCTCCATAAAGGAATATTTCGTTAAATAAGTTAAACTAGCAAAGCCCCCTAAAATCATCGCAATTAAAGGTAAAGTCATATGCCAAAAATAATCTTTTATTTTACCTAATAATGACAGCTGGTCAAAATTTTCTGAAACTAAGCCTTGTAACGGAAACCATTGAAAATATGAACCACCTGCAAAAAATACAATTAACAATATCCCAAAAACAAACGAAGGAACAGCATATCCGACCGCTAATAGTAATGATGTTGATTTATCAAAAAATAATCCATGCTCTTTGGCTTTTTTAATCCCTAATGGAATAGAAATTAAATAGACTAATAAGGTACTCCATAATCCTAATGAAATACTCACAGGCATTTTTTCATAAATTAATTCAATCACCGATTTATCTTTAAAAAAACTGGTGCCAAAATCAAAGGTTAAATAGCCTTTGAGCATTAACCAAAACCGTTCATGAGCAGGTTTATCAAAGCCATATTGAGCCTTGATTTTTTCGACCATTTCATCGCTTAAGCCCCTTGCTCCTTGATATTGACCACCTGTGGTGCTGTGTGTCATTGCCGTTTCAGCACCGCCCTGTTGTCCCACACCTTGCACTTGTTCTGCTTGTTGAATCGCCTGTTCTACAGGCCCCCCAGGGGCAATTTGTACCACCAAAAAATTCAACAATAAAATAAAAAATAAGGTTGGAATCATAAACAATAAACGTTTTAAAATATAAGTTTTCATTGTTAATGCTCCTATTTGCGTAAATATAATTCAACGGCATTGGCTTTTTCAGCATTGACCCACCAATAATCTAAGGCAGTTGCTAAACGTGCTTGCCGTTCTGGGCGTTGATACATATTCCAATAGGCAAGCCAATTCTCACCTTTGCCATAGGTTAATATATGATAATAACCTGAACGTAAAATACGGTCTAATACTCTGGTGCGTATAATTAATTGTTCACGGTTTGGGGCTTCAATAATACGTTGAATCATTTCATCAATCACAGGATTTTTAATGCCTGCATAATTGTAACTGCCTTCTTGGTCAGCCGATGCACTTCCCCAATATTGTGCTTGTTCATTCCCTGGGGATAAAGATTGCAACATGGCATTACTGGTCATTTCAAAATCATATTTTCGCATACGGGCAATATATTGTGGGACATCAACATGGCGAATATTAATTTCAATGCCAAGTTTTTTTAAATTCCGCACAAATGGCATTAAAGTGCGTGTTAAATTATCTTGATGAATTAAAAATTCGATTTTAATTGGCTGACCATCTTTACCATGTAATTTGCCATCTTTAAATATATAGCCTGCTTGAATTAATATCTCTCGTGCTTTAATTAAATTTGCACGATTAAATCCGCTGGCATCAGAAACAGGGGCTTTCCATTCATTTAAAATGCCTTCTTGCATAATCTTTGGTAAACGTGGTAATAATGGCGTTAATAATTCCATTTCTTCTTTTGATGGTGTGCCTTTGGCTTCTAATTCGCTATTCATAAAATAACTTTGTAAACGGCGATATTGTCCATAAAATAAGGCTTTATTTTGCCATTCAAAATCATAGGCATAATTTAAGGCTTGGCGAAAATAAATATCATTAAATGGGGCTTTGCGTTGATTCATCACAAAACTTTGTACATTGACTGGATTAAAATGGACAGCTCGATATTTCTCAACCATGCCTGATTTTACCGCTGGAAAATTATATTCCATCACCCAACGGCGTGCCATATATTCTTCTTGTAAAGTAAATTGTCCTGATTTAAACCCTTCAAATGCAGTTTCCATATTGCGATAATATACATATTTAATTTGGTCGATATTATATCGCCCACGATTCACCGCTAAATCTTTGCCCCAATAATTAGGATTACGTTTATAACTAATGCTCCGCCCTGCATCAATTTTATCAATTAAATATGCTCCTGAACCTAAAATCGGTTGCATGGTAATGCGTGCATAATCTTTGCCTTGCCAATCTTTTTTAGAATAAATAGGAAATGACGCTAAAATCATCGGTAAATCTTTATTATTTTTAGATTTAAAATGAAATTTAACTTGATGTGTTGATAGCACTTCGGTACGGTCTAAATCCGATAAATACATTTGCAACCCAAAACTGGCTTTTTCTTTTAGCGTATCAAAACTAAATTTGACATCTTCAGCGGTAACAGGTGAACCATCGCTAAAATAGGCTTTAGGATTCAAATGGAAAATCACATAACTTAAATCATCAGGGTCAAGTGTAACTTTTTCCGCCAATAATGGATACATCACGCCTGCTTCATCGAGCGAGCTGTCCATCAACGAGTCAAATAAATAGTTTAAACCACTCGCCGCCGTGCCTTTTCCATTAAATTGATTTAAGGTGTCAAAAGTACCATTGGCAGAAAAGCTAATCCGCCCGCCTTTAGGTGCTGATGGGTTGGCATAAGGCATATGCTCAACATTGGCATAGAGTGGTTTGGTATGTACGGCAATATAAGGTGTGGTTTGTGGAACTGCCAATAGGCTACTGCTCATCAGCAATGTTGCATAGAGCATTAAATGTTGTACTTTCATTATGATTGTTCCGTTCAATTTTTCATCTTAAAAGAACAAAAAATCTCTTGTTGCTAGAAGATAAACAAGAGATTTTTTGTGAAATGTCATTTGCTTACTTTGCAGGGACTTTAATGGTACTGCCTAAATTAAGGGACGCATCTGGTTTTAAACCATTCATCTTCGCTAATTCTTCGGTGCTGATACCATACTTTTTCGCTAATCCGATTAAACTATCACCACGTTTTACGGTGTAAGTTGTGGTGCTTAGTGCTTTTTTCGGAATGACAATTCGTTGTCCAACCAGTAAATTCGCATTGACATCTAAATTATTGAGTTTAGCTAATTCTGCTGTGCTAATACCTTCACGGCGAGCCAAACCAATCAAAGATTCGCCTGCTTGTACAGTATAACTTTGTGTTTTGGCAGTTGCTTTTACAGGTGCAGGGGCTTTTTCAGCTTTTTTCGGCTCTGCTTTTTTCTCAACAGGTGCTGTTTTTGGTACTTCACCTGTCAATTTTAAGACTTGCCCTGCTTGAACTTGAGCGGTACGTTCTAAACCATTTAAATCAGCTAAATAATTGAGTTGTAAATGATATTTAGACGCAATACCTGATAAAGTTTCCCCTGCTTGTACAACGTGTCGATTTGGTTGTTCTATCGCTTTTGGTTCAGCAAGTTGTGGTTTTGGTGCAGTTTTTGGAACATTAATACGTTGTCCAACTTGTAACATGGTATCTGCATTGACACCATTGGTTAAACTGGCTAACTCTTGATTAGTCAAACCATAACGATTGGCAATCATGGTTAAATGTTCACCACTCTTCACCACATAAGATTGTGTTTCAATCTTACCACTTGCTTTGCTATTACTTGCGGTTGATGGGGCTTGAGCTGGTTTTGCAGGTGCATTTTTCGGAGCAACAAGATTTAATTTCTGTCCAACCAATACATTACTATTAACGGTTAAACCATTATAATCTGCTAATTGTTGTACAGTTAAACCATATTGACGAGCAATACCTGTTAAACTCTCACCTGATTTGACAGTATAAGTCGTTGGACGTGTCGTGTTAGTTCCTTGGGTAGAACGTGCGTCATATAAATATAATTTTGCACCCACATAAAGCGGAGCGGTTGGATTAATTTTGTTCCACTCGGCAATATCTCGCCAATTTAAATCATAACGTGATGCAATACTAATCAAAGAATCGCCCGTTTGTACGGTATAAGTCGAACGTTTCCCTTTTGGTGTACTGACGACAACTTCATCTTTTTGACGTGCAACCGCTTTATTTTGATTTAACTGTGTCACTTCATTTGGTGTTTTATCAACCACAGTGGTTGGATAACTAAAGGTCTTCGTAATTTCCTTACCTGTTTTTTCCGCAATCGATACGTTTGTATCCAAACTATTTAAATCGATATTAGCACGATTTGGATTAATTTTAATCGGCTCTTGTTTTGGTGCAGGTTGTGGCGTTGATGGAACACGGGTTCCTGTTACCGTTGTAATGCCTGTTGGCATTGGAATCGCTGTTGCAACACGATGTACGGCTTCATCTTGCAATAGATTCGCTAACTGTTTTTCACGCTCTTTGGTCGATACGGTACGTTGTACAGGTACCATTTTATCTGCATCTGCTACTTTTGATGGCGTTTCATTACTTGTTGTTACAACAGGAAGATTTAAGATTTGTTTTGGTTGTTGCCCTTGCGTTAATGTGGATAAGCCGGCAAGCGTATCATTTGTTGGGTTGGCAGAACCTGTAGGGGCACTGGGAGGTGGTGTAGTCGCTGTTGTTTTTGATACTGTCTTCTGCAGTATTTTTTGAGTTGTTGTTTGCGTTTGATTCATTGGTGGTGGTGTTACTTTCGCCACATATTGCGTGCCTTGACGTAAATGCTCATCAATATTTGGATTTAAATCCGCAGGAATCAATAAACGCATTGAACTGCTAGTATCAATCATATCACCACGATAACCAGGGTTAAGTGCATATAATTCTGCACGGTCTAAACCTGTTACATTGGCAACATAGTTTAAATCGGTTGGGCGAGATAATTGAACTTCACGGAAGTGCGGACGGTTAGCAATCGGCGGTAATGTTACATCATAAGCTGATGGATTTTTTACAATTTGAGCAACTGCAATAAAACGAGGTACATAATCCATCGTCTCTCGTGGTAAACGCAATGACCAATAATCGGTTGGTAAGCCTGCAATTTGGTTTTGCTTAATGGCTTTACTCACCGTTCCCGGCCCTGCATTATACGCAGCTAAAGCCAATTCCCATGAGCCAAATTGATTATATAATGAGCCTAAAAAATCATAGGCTGCCTGTGTCGATGCCACAACATCACGGCGACCATCATAGGTTGATGTTTGGCTCAAGCCATAAGCACGTCCTGTACTTGGAATAAATTGCCATAACCCTGCTGCTGCTGCCGAACTTGTTGCGGCTGGGTCATAGGAACTTTCAATAATTGGCAATAATGCTAACTCGGTTGGCATACCACGACGCTCAGCTTCACGCACGGTATAGAATAAATAACGGCTGGCACGGGCACTCAAACGGTCTAAATATGGCTGACGAGAAATAAACCAATTTCGTTGAGCAGAAATACGAGAATGCTGTTTACTATCCAAATTCATTTTATAGCCAACAGTCAAACGTTTCCAAATATCACCATGTTTTAAGATGAGTAAACGGTCGCCTTCTACTGCACGAATATCCGTAGCATATAATAATTCTTCTAAACGGTCTAACGTTTCCGTATCAATATCATCTGCATCTAAAAATGCTGAACCGCCTTGTTGTGGTGCTGATTGAGTTTGTGCCTGTGGTATAATTGGCGTAGTTGGCATTGCACGTTTTGCAGGTGGTGTTGGTGTAGAACTACAAGCCGTGAGTCCTAAGGTTGCCAAAGCCGTTGCTAAAGCAGTTAATTTAAAAAATGAACGCTTCGTTAATGCTGATAACGAAGTAAAGGGATTAAACATTTTACATTTCCACATAGTTTCTTCAATGTACCACACAAGTGGGTTATACTTGTTCAAATACGCCTATTTTAGATGAAGAATACTTAAAATCAAAGAGATAAATACAAAATCATGTAACAGAATAAATAAATTATCTTACACCATGTCGCATAAAATAGCATATTTCCTGCACAATGTTGATATTTTCATAAGTAAAAATAAGATGTTAAATCAAACTATTTGTAAAATAATTTGTCTATTATTTTATCATCTTATCCTAAAGAAAAAATGTTACAAATTATCTTAATCACCTTTTAAAATTAAAAAAGCTGATCATGATGATCAGCTTTTAATAAAAAAACTTATTTAAACGTAATTATTCAACCAAATAATAAACATTCATTTAGCTAAAAAATTAAACGTTAAAACGGAAATGCATCACATCGCCATCTTGTACAACATAAGTTTTTCCTTCTAAACGCCATTTACCTGCGTCTTTTGCCCCATTCTCACCATTATATTGAATAAAGTCATCGTAGGACACCACTTCCGCACGAATAAACCCTTTTTCAAAATCAGTATGAATTACGCCAGCGGCTTGCGGTGCTGTTGCTCCAACTTTGACTGTCCACGCACGCACTTCTTGCACGCCTGCGGTAAAGTAAGTTTGTAAACCTAGCAATGCGTAACCTGCACGAATTACACGGTTTAACCCTGGTTCTTCCATGCCCATTGCATCTAAAAATTCAGCACGCTCATCATCTTCCAACAATGAAATTTCCGCTTCAATTTGATTACATAACGGCACAACGACTGCATTTTCTGATTTAGCTAATTGTTTAACCGCTTCTAAATGTGGATTATTTTCAAATCCATCTTCCGCAACGTTGGCAATATACATGGTTGGCTTTAAAGTCAATAAACCAAAACCACGCAATAACTTACGCTCATCATCTGATAATTCGGCTGCTCGAGCAGGACGACCATCATCTAATAATGGTTGTAATTTTTCTAAGACGGCTTTAGTTGCAATCGCATCTTTATCGCCACTTTTTGCGACTTTCGTTAAACGGGTTAATGCTTTTGATACTGTTTCTAAATCCGCCAATGCCAATTCTGTATTAATGGTTGCAATATCATCTAATGGGTCAATTTTCCCATTGACATGAATCACATTATCATCTTCAAAACAACGCACTACATGAGCAATCGCATCTGTTTCACGGATATTGGCTAAAAATTGGTTGCCTAATCCTTCACCTTTTGATGCACCTGCAACTAAGCCCGCAATATCCACAAATTCCATTGTTGTTGGTAAAATACGTTGCGGTTTTACAATTTCTGCTAATTTATCTAAACGTGAATCTGGTACAGGCACAATCCCTGTATTTGGTTCAATGGTACAAAACGGAAAGTTTTCTGCCGCAATCGCCGCCTTCGTCAATGCGTTAAATAAGGTTGATTTACCTACGTTTGGTAAACCCACAATACCACAATTAAAGCCCATGATGTTACTCGCTCAATTTTTATGATTAAACTGGCTATTTTAGCTCAAATCAAAGAAAAAGTCATGATTTTTTTAATAATAGCATGGCTACTCTATTTCAAAATACCATAGCATCCTTAAACATAATATGTTATTATTTGGTAATATTTTTTAGATAAGTTTAGGAAATATGATGAAAATTTTTCAAAAATTAATAAAATCCCTTCAAAAACGACCAATGAAAAGATACTCCTACCAGTTAGCAGAACATATTAAAACTGCTTTACAAGAGATTCATGCAGATATTCCTGTTTTTATTATCTCTTACAATAATGCAGTATATGTTCAAAATATGGTAAAACAACTCAATCAATATAAAATAAAACCGATTATTCTAGATAATGCCTCAACAGATAAAAATAATTTAGAGATTCTACATACACTACACCAAAATAATTTAGCTTATACAATTTTCAGTAAATATAATTATGGACATATGGTCGGCTTTAATGATGCAGTTTATCATGTACTACCTAATCTCTTTGCATATACTGACCCTGATTTACAATTTCATCCTGACCTACCCCATGATTTTTTAGAACAACTTGCACATATTTCAACACTTTATCCTGTATATAAAGTTGGATGTGCCTTACCCACGATATTCAATGGAAAAACGGTAGATGACCCTATTCCTCCGCAATTTTCTAAGCGACCATTTACATGGAAAGGTCAAACATATACACTTCATGAATGGGAACAACGCTATTGGGAATTTCCTTTACAACATCCACACTTACAACTATATCATGCTAAAATCGATACCACATTTGCCGTTTATCGCAAAAGCAATTATATGGGCGATTTTTATGAAGGAATCCGTGTTTCAGGAAATTTCGATACCCTACATTTACCTTGGTTCCCAGAAATTGATATTATGAGTTCTACTGAAAAAGAAATTTATCTCAAAAATAATCAATCAACAACATGGATTAGGTAGGGTATCCTAATGATATAGCTAATTACATCTCAATATAAGGTGGAATATTTAAAAGATATTTCACCCAATTTTCAAACGAATATTTTTTAATAATCTCTTGACTTAACTCAATATACGGTAAATCTAAAAACTGCTGAAATGATTCAACGGTTAACTCTTCCCCTTGCCATACAAAAATATTATTGGGGTGATAAAAATCATAATTCACTACATCTATATTATTTGTAATTAATTTTTTTCGATAACCAATCGATTCAAAAACACGAAACGATAATCCTTGATGAACATAATTTGTAAAATCAACTAAAATATCTGTTTGTTGTGCAAGTTTTATATTTTCTTCAAAACTAATTGCATTTTTAATAAAGTGTACAGGATAAGGAGCATACAATGCTTGCTCTTTAGGTCTTTTATCAATACATGAAATAAAAAAGTGAATCTCTAATTGACATTGTGTGGCTACTTCTAAAAATTTAACAATCGATGCGGTTCGTTGTGGTAAATGAGAACCTAAAAAATAAACTTGTTTTTTATCTTTTACTGGTGTTTCTCGTTTATTTTCAAAATAAAAATTACTAATAAACTTAAAATCATATTGCGGATATTTTTTAATATCTGATTTATCAAATACAAAAAAACGGTCAAATGGATGAATTCGACTAAAAATTTGTGGATAACGTTCTAAACCGTCCCATTGCTCATTGACAATTAAATTAACATGAGATTTAATGGTTTCAATAAAACTGATTTCAAAATAATCCGCTCGTATAAATAAAGCATAATCAATGATTTTATTACGTTTTTTAATCTCCGCTAATAATAATTCTAATAATAATTTTTCTTGTTGTTTTTCTTTATAGCTTTTATCTTTTAAAATTGTTTTTCGATAAAAATTGACTAATCGTTCCATTGTATTTTTATAATGAAAAGGCGGTCGCTTATAATAAATGACATCAAATCCATGTAAGGTCAGTTGTTTGGCTAAAATATCACTAATTCCCATATCTTCAGGCATCACCAAAATCAGGCTCTTTCCTTGACCAATGTTTGGGTATTGAGTTTGCATAATTCACCTAATAAATTGATTTAACTATTAATTTTTAAAAATATGTGTATAAAAATAATCTCTTGTTTTTACACATATTTTCATATTTTTAGGACTTAAAATCATAGCATAGTTTTTTAGTTTATGCTAAGATATTTTAACCAATATCAATGCGTTTAATCATTAGGACTTTATGAAACTTTCCTTACTTGTGGTTAATTATAATACTGAAAGCTATATTGCTGAATTACTTCATGATTTAACCTTACAAACATTAGATAAACAAAGTTTTGAAGTTATTTTAGTCAATAATGTCCAAAATCAACGTTTACAAAATATGCTAGATGTATTTGATTTTGCAAAAAAACTAAATATTTCGTTGATTCCTTCATCTAAAAATGTTGGGTTTGGTCGAGCCATGAATTTTGGGGCAAGTTTTGCCAAAGGAGAACATTTACTGATTACCAATCCTGATATTCGTATTTCGACTACAACCCTGTTACAAGATTTATTGCAACATACTGTTTCTCATCATGATTATGGCATCATGACCTGTAAAATTTTAGATGACCAACAACACGACCAATCAACCGCTTATGATTATGAATTTAATCAATCCCTTGAATTTAAAAATGAAATCTGTTGGTTTCAAGGTTCATTTTTATTAATTAAAGCATCAACTTTTCAACGTTTACATGGCTTTGACCCTGATTTTTTTATGTATTGTGAAGATAGCGATTTATGTTATCGTGCTAAAAAATTAGGCTTAAGTTTAATTAAATTGGAAGATGCGTTTGTTTATCATAAAGGCGGTTCAAGTGAACCAAATAAGGATTATGCTTTTTATCATCGTTGGTATTTATCTCGTTTTTTATTTGCTAAAAAACATTTTCCTACCGTACTTTATCAAACTACATTAAATGAATTAGAACAAAAAGCTCAACAAAAATTAAAACGTGAGCAATGGTTAAAACCGTTTCGTGCATTATTTTCCAAAAAACAGCCTGCTCTACGCTGGCAAGTAACCTTAGATATTATTCAAAAAATTAAAATTGAAGGTGAAGATTGGTTATATTATAAAGGATAAGTTATGTTCCGACATTTACAAAAAAAATGGTATGATTTAACTCGTTCATCTACAGGACAGCATGAACAATGGTTTTTACGTTTTGCATTTTGTGAAAACCCTTTAGCATGGCGAACACAACGTTTTTTTGAAATACATCCACCTAAACATCATATTTATGCCGACCCATTTATTGCACAAGAAGATGGACGAACTTATATTATTTTTGAAATAGATAATCATCAACAGCCAAAAGGTTATATTGGTGCGTGCGAAATTTTTGCAGATGGTTCGCATGGTGAAGTAAAAACCGTTTTAGAATGTGATTATCATTTATCCTATCCATTTGTTTTTAAATATGAAAATCAATGGTTTATGATTCCTGAAACGTCTGCTAATAAAACCATTGAACTTTGGCAAGCCGTTGATTTTCCATGGTCTTGGCAGAAAAAACAAAATTTAATTGAACATATTGATGCTGTAGATACCACATTATTTATACAAGATAATTTATTTTATCTTTTTACCAGTACCAAACAACAAACCAAAAAATTTGGTAATCGCTTAGATATTTTTTATAGTGAACACCTGTTTTCTCAAGATTGGCATCCACATTCACAAAATCCTGTAAAAGAAAATTTATTATATGAACGCCCAGCAGGAAATATTTTTAGCGTAAATCAAACTATTTATCGCCCTGTTCAAGATTCAATTAAACGTTATGGCGGTGCAATGGAATTGCGAGAAATTACGCAACTTTCACCCACACACTATCAAGAATATAAAATTGATAAAATTAATCCAATAGATTTTAATTGTATTGGGAGCCATACATTTAGTTATCAAAATGGGGTATTGGTGATGGATGCGTTACATTATGCTGAATAATAAAATTACGTTTCATTTTCTTCTAATAAGTTTAAGAAAGAATGTGCAAATTTTTCATAAGTAAAGTATTGCAAATAAGTATGATATGCTCGCTCACCCATTGCTTTTACTTCATTTTGATGTTGATATGCAAAAATAATTTGATTTACTAAAGATTGAATGTTTTCAATATCAAATAATAAACAACTCTTAGATGGGGATAAAACTTCTGATACACCGACATATTGATTAAGAATAATTCCTTTTTTTTGCATAGCAGATTCTACACATACTAAAGAAAAAGAATCATCTCGTGAACAAGAAATTAATACATCAATATCTTTAATCAAATGAGGTACTTGATTTGGGTGTAACAATCCAATATAACTAACTTCAGGAAAATCTTTAATTAAGTTATAACAAGATGACCAAAAATTCTGATATACATCTGGCAATCTACCTACAAAAATGAACCGACAATTTTCTCTTATTTCTTCAGGTAAATGACTTATTGCAAGACATAATAAATCTTGCCCTTTGCGTGGTTCAATTGTTCCAATTAATGCAAAAGTTAATTTATTTGATTTAGGTAGTATTAAAATATCATTTTCTATTTTAGACTCAATTACACCATTATATAATACATAACTCTTAAATTCTTTAGGAATATAAGATTGAGCATATTTACTCACACAAAATAACCTAACATTTGGTTTTGCTAATGATAAACATTGATTAAGTGTATGAGTTAAGACTTGAGCTTCATGTAACCACCAAACAATATCAAGCCCTTGAATATCAATTAAACATTTAACAATATCTTTCAATGCTATTGTATTTACAATAACAACATCAAATTTTTTAGCGAACTCTTTAAATTCAATATATTTACTATGAAGATTTTCATCAATAATTACAGGTATATGAGTATCTGTAAATTTTTGATACATAACACCATCTTCAATTGAAACAACAATAACATTTTTTCCATTATCTTTTAAAATTTGAGCAACATAGTACAACATATGTGGTGCACCTGTAGCAGACATTTCATGTGAAATTAATAAGATATTTTGATAATGAAGTTTCACAAAATAAAAATCCTAATTCTCAATTTACTTATAATGTTGTTTTTGCTATTAATCAACATTAACTCACTCATAATGAATTAAGCATAAAGCGTGTATCGTAAAAATATATATTTACAATACACACTTTATAAATATTTATTAGTTATTCACATAAGTAAGCCAATGTTCATACTTCGGATTTTGACCTTTTACTGCTTCAAAGAAAGTTTTTTGAATTTCTGTCGTAATTGGGCCACGCACACCTGCACCGATTTGACGGTTATCATATTCACGGATTGGGGTTACTTCTGCTGCTGTACCTGTAAAGAACGCTTCATCTGCAATATACACTTCATCTCGTGTAATACGGCGTTCAACCACTTCATAACCTAAATCTTTGGCAATGGTAATGATAGTTTGACGTGTAATCCCTTCTAATGCACCGCCTGAAATATCAGGAGTATGAATCACACCATCACGCACGATAAACACGTTTTCGCCTGCACCTTGGCACACAAAACCTTGTGGGTCAAGTAACATTGCTTCATCATAGCCCATTGCAGCAACTTCTTGGTGAGCTAAAATTGATAACGTGTAGTTACCACACGCTTTTGCTTTACATAAAGTGATATTTGGATGATGATGGGTAAAAGAAGACGTTTTCACACGAATCCCTTTTGCCATTGCTTCTTCACCTAAGTACGCACCCCATGACCATGCTGCAACAGCGGTATGAATGGTGTTACTGGTTGCCGCAATACCCAAACGCTCTGAACCAATCCAAATTAAAGGGCGTAAGTAGCATGAATCCAATTTATTTTCACGCACTACATCAATTTGTGCTTGTTCTAATTCTGCTTGTGTATAACCAACATTCATTTGATAGATTTTTGCAGAATTTAATAAACGTTTAGTATGGTCTTGTAAACGGAAAATGGCTGGGCCTTTTGCTGTTTCATACGCACGCACGCCTTCAAATACGCCCATGCTGTAGTGTAAGGTATGGGTTAAAACGTGAATTTTCGCATCACGCCAGTCCACTAATTGTCCATCTTGCCAAATAAAACCATCACGGTCAGCTAAATTCATAGAATTAACTCCACTTTTATCACAATGTTTAGGGTCTTCTATAGTAATTTGTCTTGCTGTTGAATACAAGACAAATTCTTTTAAACATGAAAAATATTATAATGAAATTTCTAAACTCGGCTCAATCCATTGTTTCCAAAAGCCCATCACCACTTTACGCATATCTGTCCACTCATCTGCATTGACGGTCAGTTTACGATTTGCCAACGCTAAACGATGGCTTTCTGCACGAGCAACTAAATATGCTCGTGTTAAGAGTTGCATATCGGCTTCAGGTAAACAACCTTCTTTGGCAATATCATCAAAAATACGCACATTGTCCGAATAATGTGCTAGCTGTGGATATTGATGACTCCATGCCAAGACTGCAAATTGTGCCATAAATTCAATATCAACAATGCCCCCTGCATCATGTTTCAGATGGAATACTCCGCCTTTTTGTTGCTCTTTTGATGAGCCAAGATGGTCTTTCATTTTTTGACGCATTTTCAGTACTTCTGCTCGTACTTCATGTTCATCACGTTGTAAAGTGAGAATATCGGTGCGGACTTTTTCAAAGGCTTGGCGTAAATCATCATCGCCAGCAATACTTCTTGCTCGTACAAGGGCTTGATGTTCCCATACCCACGCATTTTTCCGTTGATATTGTTCAAAAGCGTGTAAACTACAAACTAACATTCCTGCATCACCTGATGGGCGTAAGCGTGTATCAATTTCATACACACGTCCATCTAGAGTTTGTGTAGTCATTAAGGTCATGAATTTTTGAGCCACTCGAGTGGTAAACTCTAAGCCACTAATCGCCTTTTTCCCATCAGTTTCGCTTTGTTCATCAATTTGATGAATAAAGACTAAGTCCAAATCTGAACCGTATCCCAGTTCAATTCCGCCTAATTTGCCGTAACCAATCACCGCAAAACCTAAATGGTCGATTGAGCAACGTTGTCCATTTAAATCAATCGGATAACCATGTCGTTGTACCACCATTTGATAGGCAAAATGTAAGACGCTTTGCACCGTAACTTCTGCAATATCAGTTAAAGCATCAGAAATTTTCATTAAATGGCTTTCTGCTAAAACATCGCTAGCGGCAACGGCTAAGACATTACTCTTTTTAAATAGACGTAAAATCCGCATATAGTCTTCGACATGGTCGATTTCTACACGCAATAATTGTTGGCGTAAAGAATCTTGTAAATATTGACGGCTTGGTAATTCAAAACTGGTACTTAAAAATTCATCTAATAATACAGGATAATGGCTTAATTCTTCACAAATCCAAGGGCTTGCGGTTGCCATTTTTACTAAACGTTGTAATGCCCCTTTATTTTCAATCAACATCACAAAATAGACACTACGACGTAAAATGGATTCTACTAATGGCATTAAATTCAGTAACGCACATTGCGGTTGTTCAGATTGTAAAATCGCATCAACAAACGGTGTCCAAAATGCTTTTAAACGTTCCATTGACTTGGTGGGTAATTTTTCCAAGTTTGAACTGTGCCAAAAATTGTAAATGAGTTTTTGCGTTTCTTCGTCTAATACCGCAAACAATTTTTCTTCTAAATTTTCACTACTCTGTTGTTCATCTGATGTGTCATTATTATCACGAATTAATAAGGCAAATTGTGCTTTAACTTTCTCTCGATGAACATTTAACTCGTCCATAAAGGCTTGCCATGATGTATAGCCTAACACATCAACCATACGCTGACGTAACTCCACATCATCAGGTAATGATTGCGTTTGCTGGTCATTTAAGGCTTGAATGGCATGTTCAACACGGCGTAAATATAAATAAGCCTCCGTTAAATCATGCACAGCGGTTTCATCAAGCAATTCTAATTGTTTTAAATGCTGTAAATTAACCAAACATTTACGCTCTTGCAATTCTCGTTTGGCACCGCCATACAATAATTGGAACACTTGTACAATAAATTCAATTTCTCGAATGCCTCCTGCTCCTAATTTTACATCTTGTGTAATATTTCGACGTTGAACCTCCTTTTCAATCATCGCTTTCATTTCACGCATTGCCTCAAATGCAGAATAATCCACATAACGTCTAAATACAAAAGGACGAGCTAAATCCATCAACACTTTGGCTTGTTTACCGCCTGTAATCGCTCGTGCCTTAATCCACGCATAACGCTCCCACTCTCGCCCATGCTGACTTAAATATTTTTCTAATGCCGTATAACTTAACGCCAATGCCGAACCATCTCCCCACGGACGTAATCGCATATCAATACGGAACACAAACCCATCAGCAGTAATATGGTCAAGTAAATAAATAAGTTTTTGTCCCCACAAAATACAAAATTGTTGAACATCAATACATTTACGACCATTCGTTTCGCCATTTTCATCAAACGCAAAAATCAGGTCAATATCACTAGATAAATTTAACTCTTGAGCTCCGTGTTTGCCCATAGCAATCACAATTAAATCTTGCACTTCACCATTATAACCAATCGGTTCACCATGTTTTTTAACCAACGGTGGATAAGCAAAATCCTTGGCAACACGCACACACGCATCAGCAAAATCAGAAAGTTCTCTGGTTAATGTAACAACATCTGTTAAACGGTTTGCATCTTGATAAATCCAACGAAACATCAATCGAGCACGCAAAATTCGTAACGCACGCATAAATGCTTGCTCATCTTCAATCCCTGCAACTGCTTGAGCCACATCTTCAGCAATCTGTTCAGCACTTAACCCCGTGGTAAACGAATGTCGTTCATTATCTTGCTCTAATAACGATTGATATTGCTGATACACTTGCTCCGCATACAGACTAGCACGAAAAGTTGTATTAAGTTGAGTTGGATTCATAATGCGTTCCTAATACAAAAATTAATGTTTCATTGTAATACGATTTACATGGGAATGCTATGTTTTAACCTAACAGAACGTCCCCTTATTTTGCACAAAAAAGATAAAAAATCACCTTGCAATCTATACACAAACCCATTAAAATAACGAACTGCAATTTTTTGCACTGCATTCATGTTTATTTTTAACACAAAATCAAAAATAAGTTGAATGTCTCCTTGCCTTTTCCCTTTAGAAAAGGCTGTTTAATCCATAAGGAGCTGACAATGCGTCACTACGAAATCGTACTTTTGGTACACCCAGACCAAAGCGATCAAGTTGTAGGTATGGTAGAGCGTTACCTTACACACATCAAAGAAGCAAATGGTCAAGTACACCGTTTAGAAGATTGGGGTCGTCGTCAATTAGCCTACCCAATTAACAAAATCCATAAAGCACACTACATTTTAATGAATATTGAATGTGGTCAAACAACGCTTGATGAGTTAGAAGAATTATTCCGTTATAACGACGCAATTATTCGTAACTTAATCATCCGTCGTGATGTTGCGATTACTGAAGAATCTTTACTTGCGAAGAGTGCAGAAGAAAAACGTGCTCGTAAAGCTCAACGTGAAGAAGCTCAACGTGAAGCAGCTCAAGAAGCTGAAGAAGAAGCATAAGGAGAACACTCATGGCACGTTTCTATCGTCGTCGCAAGTTCTGCCGCTTTACAGCTGAGAATGTTGCGTATATCGATTACAAAGATATTGACACTTTAAAACAGTACATCACTGAAAACGGCAAAATCGTTCCTAGCCGTATCACTGGTACTAAAGCTCGTTACCAACGCCAATTATCTCTTGCAATCAAGCAAGCACGTTACTTAGCGTTGATTCCTTACACCGACAACCATAAGTGAGGTGAGCTGTGGAAATTATCTTATTACAACGTATCAAAAACTTGGGTAAATTAGGCGACAAAGTATCTGTAAAAGCAGGTTATGGTCGTAACTACTTAATCCCACAAGGTAAAGCTGTTGCTGCAACAGAAGCAAATACTGCTGCTTTTGAAGCTCGCCGTGCTGAACTTGAAAAACAAGAAGCTGCTGTATTAGCTGCTGCACAAGCTCGTGCTGAACAGTTAAATGATGTAAATGTTGTGATTACATCTAAAGCAGGTGATGAAGGTAAATTATTCGGTTCTATCGGTACTCGTGATATCGCAGATGCCTTAACTGGTGCTGGTTTAGCGGTTGACCGTTCAGAAGTTCGTTTACCAAATGGCTTATTGCGTAATGTTGGTGAATACAATGTTGCAATCCAATTACATCACGATGTAATTGCTGAAGTATTAGTAACGATTGTTGCTGAATAAGCCCATCTAAATTTTTTTAGATGAAAAAGAGTATGGGAAACTGTACTCTTTTTTATTTTTTTCAAACATCGGTTTGTATTTTTTAACAAATAATATAAATAAATTGATGATTTTTTCTAAATTTTCTGTAATACTTATAGCCATTATATCAGTTTTCCAAATAAGGTTTTTATATGTTCACGCGTACTTTACTTGCCGTCAGCTTAAGCACATGTATGATGGGTTCTGTATATGCCCAATCTTTAGTCGACCAGCCCCTTAGCGTTCAACCATCAACCGCTTTAGAGCCAATCGCACCGAGTACTCCTACTCCTAAAGCAACTGTTACCAAAACAGTAAAAGTCACTGAAGTCGCTCAAGAAGTGAAAGCAGAGGTGAAAGAGGAAGTTAAAAAAGAAAAGAAATTCTTCTCTTTTGGTAAAAAAGATAAAAAAGCTGAAACACCTGCACCAGCTGTAACCAATACTCAACCTGTTCAACCACTTGAAGATATTCAAGCAGAAGAAACTTCTCTAAAACATCATGATATTCCAGAACCACCTGCGACTGAACCTGTTAAAACTGTAAAAAAAGAAAAAGTGCAGGAAGTGAAAGAAAAGGCTAAAGCACTTGAAGTGAAAGAAAAAGCGAAGGTACAGGAAGTTAAAGAGAATGTTCAACCACAGGAAGTTGTTGAAGTTGCCATTTCAGAGCCTGAAGACCTACCAGAAACTGTTGAACCAACAACAGAGCCTAAAACCGATGTACAAAATGTTGAAAAACTTACCTTAAGTGCATTAAATAATGCTCAATGGTCAAGCGATTTATCAGGTGTTGCTTTACAAGCCTTTAATGCTAAAGCTCAAGTGTTACTTGATAATGCCCATACTACACCGGGGGCGATTGATGGTGCATCAGGCAATAAAATGTCTAAAGCGATTCGTGCATTCCAAATCATTCATAAACTTGAAAAAACCAATACCATGAACCAAGAAACATGGAATAAATTGGTTGCATTACAAGGCAGTACCCCTGCATTTATGGAATACACCATTACTTCAGCAGATACCAATAAAAATTTATTTGTATCAGGTATTCCTGAATCGTATGAAGAAAAGTCAAAAATGTCTGGCTTGAAATATACTCGTGTAACTGAATTATTAGGTGAAAAATTCCATTTACATGAAGCGTTCTTAAAAGAACTTAACCCACATGCAAAATTTGTTGCAGGTGAAAAAATCATCGTACCAAATGTACATGGCGATTTACCTGAAGATATTAACTTGATTATTGCGATGAAAGATATTAAACAAGTCTATCTTTTCAATAGTAAAAATCAAATGGTTGGCTCATTCCCTGCAACAGTAGGTAAAGAAACAACTCCATCACCAAGTGGTACTTTAAAAGTCATGCGTATTGCAAAAAATCCTTGGTACACCAAACCAGGTGAAAAAGCATCGTTACCTGCAGGGCCAAATACACCAGTAGGGAATGTGTGGATTGCATTAAGTAAGCCATCTTATGGGATTCATGGTACACCTGAACCATCAAAAATCTCAAATGATGGTCAAGGTTCAGCAGGTTGTGTGCGTTTAACCAACTGGGACGCAAACCGTTTAGCGAATGCAGTCAAACCGGGGGTTACGGTGATTTTCCGTGATGATAGCATTACAAATAAGCCTAAGGCTGAAACAGCGACTGCAACAGCAACCGCTAAACCAGCAACAACGGCAAAGCCTGCAACTGCTAAACCAGCACCAAAGAAAGTAACCAATAGTACAACGAGTACGCCTAAATCTACTGGTACAAAAGCTCCAGTAAAAAAACCAGCGACAACAAGCAATACTGGTAAATCAACTTCAACAACACCTGCACCTAAAAAGCCAACAACAACGCCTTAAGGTACACGGTAAAATAGAAAAGCGTATCTTTTAGATACGCTTTTTTGTAGCAATTTGAAAATAAAAGAGATTTTTGTTTAGACGAATATCTTTAAGTTTCCTTTTGATTTAAAAAAAGTTGTTGATACAAACATTCTGTTTGCTCGGTCATCGCCTGAACCGTCAGTTCTTGTTGAGCCTTTAAAAATAAAGGTTGAAAATCCGCTTGGCTTTGTGTAGTTAATGCGTGTTGAATCGCTTGTGTAAGCTGTTCTACATTGCCAATTTCCGCTAAATACGGTTCTGGCAACCACTCCACTACGCCATTTACCCGAGTAGATACCATCACTTTTTCAGCTTGTAAGGCTTCAACCATGACCAATGGAAAACCTTCCCTATCAGACGATAACACAACCACATCTGCACATTGCATTAATTGGCGAGCGTCCGTACGATAACCTAAAAATGCCACTTTATGTTGTAAATTTAATTGCTTAACCTGCTGTTCTAATGCTGATTTTAATGAACCATCTCCCACAATCCATAAATTTGCTGAAAGATGAGTCATCGCATTCAGCAATAATGCCATATTTTTTACAGGTTCTAAACGCCCAATACAAATTAATAAGGGCTTATCTTGCTCTAATAAAGGGTAATGTTGATAAATATCATGCTTTAATTGCTGAGTTTCAGATTCAGTTAATAAAGTCATGGGTAAAATACCATTATAAATCACATGAGCTTTCTCTTTTGGAATATCGGTAATTAATGCACGACTTACCCCAATCACTGCATTTGATTTTTTATAATATAATGTTTTATTTGATTTTGTCCCGTGAATCGTATTAATCCGTTTAATACCTTTTAAAAAAGGCGTAATCATATTGATTAATTCCGTTGCTTTTCCAGCTTGACAATGTAAAATATCTGCTTGAATCGTATTAATTTTACCCATTAATTCACCTAATAAAAATGGATTTAAACGACTACGAGTTAAATCAATTTCACAAAAATGGACATTTTCATGAATATAATTTTTATAACAAGGGTGTGCAATAAAATAAACATCATGTTTTTTTGCCAATTCATTGACTAAATTAAAAGTATGTTGCTCTAATCCCCCAACACCGCCACTACTTGCCATAAACTGAATAATTTTCATCGGTTATTTATCCTTATTATTCTGATTTAAATAATATTCAAATAATTTCGCTTCTTTTAAAAATGCGTAAAATGCGTTAATCATACTATTTACAAAACCACGCCAACCATTTAAACAACTACGGCGGATAACATAAGATTTAAAAAAAGGTTAATGGCATCACCATGACTAATTTAATTAAACTTGGTTTTTTATTTTTTTGGAATTTTTCAAATGCTTTTAGATTAGAATATTGGTTATTTTTTTGAACTTTAATAAAAATACTTTGTTCGCCATAATGATAAATATCATGCTGAGCTTTGACTAGATTTCCAGTAACCACAATATTTTCATGAGCATGATTGGTTAAATCATATTGTCCTTTGCCTTTTCTAAAAAAGCGTGTTTTGGCGTGTTTTTTAGTATATTGATTATTGGCAACGCCTAAAAATACATCATTGATTGGAATAATCAAACCATCAATTTTATTTTCCTGAATTGCATGAATAATTTCTTGTTTTAATTCAGTCGATAAAGTTTCATCACCATCTAAATTTAATAACCAATCATATTGGCAATATTGAATTGCTTGATGTTTTTGCTGAGCATAGCCTAACCAATCTTGGTGCATAATGCGAACATTATCAAAAGATTGAGCAATTTCATAAGTATTATCGGTACTGCCCGAATCTAAAATAATGACTTCTGCAAAATCTTGAACGCTATTTAAAGTCTCTTTTAACCATGCACCACAATTTAAAGTAACAATATAAACACTACATGGAATTTTTTGGCTAATGGTCATAATTTATAACGTCCTTTGGCAAGTGCAATTAATATTTGTAAATAATTCATTTGCCCATGTGTACTAATACGGGGGATATTAAATTGATTTTGTTCATGGTAAGGCTCGATTTTTTTTCGAGTAGAAACTGCATTTTTAAATCCAATTTCTTTCACCATTTGTTGATGTTTTTCATTAAATCGTCCAAAAGGATAGGCAAAACTTAAACATTGCCCTGTTAATTGTTCAACATCTTGTTTTGATTTTAAAATTTCTTGATAAGCGGTTTCATCATCTAATTTTAATAGATTGACATGATGTTGTGTATGTGCCCCAAACTCAATTAAACCTGATTGTTGCATTTCTTGAATTTGCTGTGGATTTAATTTTTCAATTCCTTCAATCTCTGTGGCTAAATAAATGGTTGCTTTTGCATTATATTGTTTTAATAATGGAAACGCATATTGATAATTATCTAAAAAGCCATCATCAAAGGTTAAAGCAACTCGATTTTCTTGTGTTTGTTGAGTGTCTAATTCTGACACAAAATAAAATTGACTTTGTTTTTTAACTAAAATTTTTAATAATTGCTCAAATTTTTCTGGGGGCATATTCATGCCAGATGCAGGGATATTTGGATTAACCTGATGTAGCATAATAATGCGTGGTAAATTTTTACTACGAAACGGCAACCAAAAGGTATAATTTCCCATAAACCATAAAATCCCTACAACAAGAATTAAAATAATTAAGGTATAAATTATCCACATGATTTTAACTCAACTTTAATAAATTTCACTTGACCATTCATAACGTTCACTATAAGGTTGTTTAAAAATGGTTTCTAACATAAATTGTGTAATACGTTTTGCATTAAAGCAACGTTTTGTTTTTTGCCAACCTGCTTGAGCAATATGTATTGCTTGCTCTGGTTGATGATGATAATAATCAATTTTTTCGGCTAAATCATGTTGATTATCAAAATAAACTAATTCTGTTTCATCATATAATAATTCAAATTTTGGGATTTTAGGGCTAAAGGTTAATAACCCATTTCCTGTTAAATGTATAATTCGGTCAGAACTATATAAAGTAACATCATTTTTTCGAGAATAATTTAATCCCATTTGGCTTTGGCTTAAAATGTTATAATAACCTTTACCATAAACGGCAGGTTGCCCAAAACAGCCATAATATTGATAGGGAATATGAGCAGATGTTAATTCATTAGCTAAGTCTGATAAAAACTTTTCTCGTTCTGGTTCTTTATAAATCACACCACAGAAAATAAATTGATGTTTAAACTGTTGTTGTTTAAATTGTTGTAATATTTCTACATTTGAATGTCCAATATTTGGCATATATGCAATGGTTAAATGGGGCTGTTTTAATTTCTGTAGATATTCTCCAGCCGTTGTACAAAAGATTGCATCTAAATAAGGTGCAAATTCTTTAATAAAGCCAAGTTTATGTTCTAAATATAAAGGGTCAACATACCAAAATGCAATTTTAATATGGGGATAACGTTGTTTGATTTCTTTTAAAACGTATGCTCCCATTAAATCACTATGCCCAATCAGTATTAAATCAGGCTCAAGATTATCAACGATTTTTAAAATTTCTTTATTCGCCCAGCTTGCCCCTAATTTTTTGGTTTTAAAAATCGTACCCATACGAGCCATATCTCTAAAACTAAAATCATAGACAAAATGCCCATTTTCTATCAGTCCTGCTGAGATTTTTCGGTCAGTACTATAAAAATGTGTTCCTTGTTTATTAAATCCAAAATTGGCAATATGTAAAATTTTCATGCACGTTCTTCCTTATGCTTTAACCATTCTGCGACTTTTTCCGCTTCATTTAACGAAAAATTTA
>JBHACK010000236.1:0-3764 GCA_041854545.1 Acinetobacter sp.
ATCTCGGCTGATATAACGAGCAAATACATTTAATGCAAGGACGGCAAAGGTAATAATTAAAGCCGCTGCCCATGCTAAGGTATGCCAATTTTGATATGGACTCATCGCAAATTGATAAATGGTATTTGGTAAATTGGCAATTGCCTTGCTCATATCAGTACTAAAATATTGATTATTGAGTGCGGTAAACAGTAAAGGAGCGGTTTCTGGTGTAATCCGTGGAAAGCCGAGTAAAACGCCTGTCATCAATCCTGCTTTGGCGGATTTCATAGTTACAGTTAAAACCAATTTCCATTTAGGTGTGCCTAAGGCATAACCCGCTTCACGCAAGGCATTTGGCACAAGATTTAACATATTTTCCGTGCTACGCACGACTACAGGAATGATAATCAATGCTAAGGCAAATGCACCTGCCCACCCTGAAAATGACCCACCACGCACCATCAATTCAAAAATAAATAAACCAATAATAATCGATGGAGCAGACAGTAAAATATCATTCATAAATCGTGTGGCTTTACCAAGCCATGAACCTTGGTCAAATTCAGCTAGATAAATCCCTGCCATCATGCCAATTGGTGTACCAATCAATAACCCTGCAACCGCTAATAATACCGAACCAACAATGGCATTTCTTAAGCCACCTTCAACTTTTGGCGGTGGTGTATCCATGGTAAATACAGGTAAATCAATTAAACCTTGTAAACCATTCATCACCAAAGTTGCTAAAATCCAAAGCAACCAAAATAAGCCAAAAATCATCGCTAACCATGCAAAGCCTAAGCCCAATTTATTTAAAAATTGACGTTTCGCATATAACGATTGATTAAAACGTAACTCAAAAGGCGGAGCAGTTTGTGCTAAAGTTTCTGGTGTTTGCATTATTTTATTCCTTATTTTCCTGCACGTTTATCTAAGTGCATTAACATCAATTTAGAGCAAGAAAGCACCACTAAGGTAATGATAAATAAGATTAAACCTAAGTGTAATAATGATGATAAATGCAATTCATTGGACGCTTCCGCAAACTCATTGGCAAGAGCAGAAGTAATCGACACACCTGATGAAAATAAACTTGCATTAATATTAAAACTATTGCCAATCAAGAACGTAACCGCCATAGTTTCACCTAAGGCACGCCCTAAACCTAAAATCACCCCACCGACAACGCCTGCTTTGGTATAAGGTAAAATGATTTTATACATCACTTCCCATGTGGTTGCTCCCATGCCGTACGCAGATTCTTTTAATAAATCAGGCACAACCGAAAACACATCACGCATGGTCGCCGAAATAAATGGAATAATCATAATTGCCAACACTAAAGATGCGGTAAATAAACCGATTCCCATTGGAGCCCCAGCAAATAGACTGCCAATGACAGGAACATCACCTAGATGTTGAATCAAAAACGGTTGCACATATTTAGCAAACCACGGAGCAAAGACAAATAAGCCCCACATTCCATAAATAATAGAAGGAATCCCTGCCAATAATTCAATGGCGATACCTAACGGTTTACGTAAAAAAGCAGGGCATAATTCAGTTAAAAAAATCGCAATCCCAAAACTCACGGGAACCGCAATTAAAATTGCAATCAATGATGTAATGACTGTTCCATAAATCGGTGCTAAAGCCCCATATTGTTGCGTTACAGGATTCCATTCTGCAGAATGATAAAAGCCAAAACCATAGGCTTGAATACTTGGCATCGCCCCAATCACTAAGGATAATAAAATACCGCCCAGTGAAAATAACACTAAAATGGCAAAGGCTTTGGTCAGATTGACAAAAATCAAATCATTCCGCTTTTGCTTGGCTAATTGTGTTGTTAAATCTGACATAAATATTCACGTTCCCATTTAACCCAAAAAAGATGTTGTATTATCAACGTGTTAGGCAAGTCATACACGATATTGGTTCCTTGGTATGCTTGCCTTGTTTCTATTCTCTTTACATCAGCGATTTAAGGCGTTTGATACACAGGTTTCCCTTGAGCATCAACCACTTGTTGCCAACTGGCTTTAAAGAGCTTGGTGGTTTCTTCTGAAAATGGCACATAATCAAGTTCAACTGCCATTTGGTCGCCTAAATCAAACGCCCAGTTAAAGAAATTTAATACGCCAGCCACTTGTTGCGGATTTTGTGGATTTTTATGAATGATAATAAATGTTGATGCAGCAATCGGCCACGCATTCGCTGTTTGGGAATTGGTTAGAATAGCGTTAAATCCTTCTGCTTTTGTCCAATCAATATCACCTGCAGCCGAGAAACTTTCGGTTGATGGTTGAACAGTTTGACCTGACGCATTGACCATCGCCGTGTGAGCCATATTATTTTCTTTAGCATAGGCATATTCCACATAACCAATTGAGTTTGGAATACGATTTACAGTACTTGCCACTCCTTCATTGCCTTTACCACCTGCACCAGAGCTTGCTGTAGGCCAAGAAATCGCTTTATCTACACCGACTTTGCTTGCCCAATCAGGCGACACTTTGGCTAAATAATCTGTAAAATTAAAGGTTGTGCCTGAACCATCTGAACGATAAACTGTGGTAATATTGGCATCAGGTAATTTTAAATTTGGGTTTAAGGCTTGAATTTTCGCATCATTCCATTTAGCAATTTTTCCTAAATAAATATCTGCTAAAATTTCACCATTTAAAATTAAATCACCTGCTTTTACGCCATCAATATTGACGACTGGAACAATGCCACCAATTACCGTAGGAAATTGAATTAGCCCATTTTTATTCAATTCTTCTACAGTTAAAGGAGCATCAGATGCACCAAAATCAACCGTTTTTTCAATAATTTGCTTAATACCACCAGATGAACCAATCGATTGATAATTGACTTGACCGCCTGTTGCTGTATTAAACTCGGCTGACCATTTAGAATACAACGGAGCAGGGAAAGATGCTCCAGCACCTGTAATGCTCATCGATACATTTTGCAAATTTTTATAGGCTTGAGATTTTTGTTGTAACTCAACTTGAGCAGGAGAAACTTGCTGTTCTGCTGGTTTTGTATTTTGACCGCCACAAGCTGTGAGTGCGAGAAGGCTGGCTAAGCTAAGAGCTAAAAGTGAATAACGCATGAAATACATATTCCTAATTGATGTTTAGATGAATGTAGTTTAAAGTTGAAATATGACAATTCAGTTAAGTTTTGATGACGATTCCATGACAATTTAATGACAGTTTGATGACATCGCAAAATGTAGAGAAAGTAAAATATATACAAAAGTATAAAAATAAAATTAATTAAAACAATATCTTATTTTGAAGATAAGAATGGTTTTTAAGATGTAAGAAAATGTAATAATGTAAAAAATTGACCAAAGAATAAAAATCAGAGCAAAAAAATAGGGCAATTTTATCTGCCCTAAAAAGATTTATTTGCTTTCATTTTGTTGTAACAATGCTCGCAAATTAGCCAAATGTTGTTGAGCAGAGAGTTCTTGTTGCGGTTTTTTAGTATTATTTTTACGTCCAAGCCAGTCTAACTCATCTTCAGGTAATTCATCTAAAAAGCGACTTGGGGTCATTTGTTTCATTTGTCCGCCATATTTACGTTGTTCGGCTAGGGTCAGGGTTAAGCCTTGCTTTGCTCGTGTAATGCCAACGTACATTAAACGGCGTTCTTCATCTACCGTATCGGCAACAATCGAGTTTTTATGGGGTAATAAATCTTCTTCTAAACCAATGATATAGACATACGGAAACTCTAATCCTTTGGCAGCGTGTAGGGTCAATAAA
>JBHACK010000237.1:0-6254 GCA_041854545.1 Acinetobacter sp.
AAAATAAAAATGGCTAATAAACTCTGCCAATACATCAGCCAACGTTTGCCCATCATCAACATTTAACCACACATCAGGAAAATAATGCTGACCGCCCAACATCTGCCCATAACGCACCATCATCACTTGCACCGCAATCATGCCTGATTGTTGAGCAATCGCAAAAATATCCGCTTCCCCCTTAAAGGTATAGACCGCCTGTTGAGCCTGAATATCTCGCAAAGTTGCCAAACGGTCTCGAAAAAAAACCGCCTGTTCAAAGTCTAACCGCTCGGCAGATTGCTCCATTTTTGAGATTAAATCCTGCTGAATCGCCTGCATATTACCTTGTAAAAACTCAATCGAATGAGCGACATCTTGTTGATAATCTTCAATAGAAATCAACTTCATACATGGAGCAGAACATCGCTTAATTTGATACTGTAAACACGGACGTTTTCGCTGTTTAAAATAAGAATTTTCACATTGACGCACATAAAATAATTTTTGTAATAATAATAACGTTTCTTTCACTTTTTGAGCAGAAGGATAGGGGCCAAAATATTTTCCAGCTTGATGATTTCCCTTACCCCGCCCACTGGCTAAGCGTGGATAAGGCTGGTCAGCCGACACAAAAATATATAAATACGATTTATCATCACGCAACATAATATTATAAGGCGGACGATGATGTTTAATTAAATTTTGTTCTAATAATAATGCTTCCATTTCAGAACGAGTTAATAAAATCTCAATATCGACAATACGCTGAACTAAAGCCTGCGTTTTAGGATGTTCAATGGTTTTATGAAAATAACTTGAAACACGCTGTTTTAAATTTTTTGCTTTTCCTACATATAATAATTGCCCTTGTTCGCCTAGCATTTTATATACGCCAGACGACTTCGGTAAATGTGCTAAAATTTGCTGTAAATGTGCCGAATGCTCCGACATTTAATACCCCATCAATAATAACTTAGCAATATCCGCCATAATCATATCTGCCATTAATAATGCAAAAATTGCCACGATTGGGGATAAATCAATCATGCCTGTATCAGGTAAAATTTTACGAAATGGAGCAAGTAATGGTTCAGCTAAATCTTGAATCACATCAATATAAGGCGAACGACTTTGACTCAACATCACTACCCAACTTAAAATAATCGATGCAAAAATTAAATAACGACAAAAAGTAATTAAACTTTGAATCATACTGACAAACGTCAAAAGCAATAAATGCACTGGGCTATAAATCCCTTCCCCTGTTAAATGTGCAACGCCTGCGATTTTCATTAAATATAACACCACAATCACCACCAACGCCGCCAGATTTACTCGTCCTTTACTGACTGTTGGAATCGTTTTAGATAATAAGTCAATCACTAAAGTGGCTTTTGTGGTCGCAATCACCACAGGATTAAAACGGTCAATGCTCGCTAATTGCATTAAAAAACGTAAAAATACCAATAAAATGGCAAAATCAACAATCATACTAAATAATGTGGCAAGGGTCATGGGCAATACCTGTCTTTGTTTTTTAGAATGGTGTATTTTAGCAGGTTTTTAGGCTGATTTTGTTTAATTCTTGCGTTTATCTTGCTCTTTTTAATCTAAATGACATCACAATGCCCTTTTATTACTTGACTTTTATATAAGATAAGCCTAAAATCTAGTTATGTAACCCATAGCAGTACGTCTTTTCATTTATGTGCAAAAGTACCGAACCTTTGGGTTTTTTTATTTATAACCATGAGTATTTGCCATGACTACAGCAATTTTTATTGATGGAGCCTTTTTTATTAAACGTGTTCGTCATTTTTTACCCAAAGAAGACCATTATAATGCACCTAAAATTGCAATAATTGCCATGACTATCGCTCTGGCACACTTAACATTAAGAGATTTTCAAAATAATAATGAAAATAAAATAGATGATTTATATCGTATTTTCTTTTATGATTGTCCACCTTTAGAGAAAAAAGTACATTTTCCAATCAGCAAAAAAGCATATGATTTTGCAAAATCTGATGAAGCGATTTTTAGAAAAACACTACATCAAGAATTAATTAAACAACGTAAAGTTGCCTTACGTTTAGGTAAATTAGCAGATTATAGTGGTACATGGAGATTAAAACCAGCAACACAAAAAGAACTATTAAATCATAAAAGAACATGGGATAGCTTAACAGATGATGATTTTACTATCGATGTCAGTCAAAAAGGCGTTGATATGCGTATTGGTGTTGATATTAGTGCAGTTAGTCTAAAAAAACAGGCAAATCGTATGATTCTTATAGCAGGAGATGCAGACTTTGTACCTGTTGCAAAACTAGCTCGACGAGAAGGGATAGAATTTATTTTAGATTCCATGCATCAAACGATTGCAAGTGATTTATTTGAACATATTGATGACCTTTGGACGACATTTGACCCACAAAAAAACATTCAATAAAATTTAGGCGTAATGAATTTCATCACGCCTTTTTATATTTTATCCTGCTAACACTTTCGCTAACTCTACACTGCGTAACTGAGCATTTTTTAATCCTGTTTGAATGCCTGTTCCTACCCCTAAGACATCAAAAGTTTCAATGGCTTTTTGAGTTGTTCCATTCGGTGAAGTTACATTTTTGCGTAATTGTGTTGGTGAAACATCACTTTGAATCGCCATTTGAGCCGAGCCAAGAGCCGTTTGCAAAGTTAATTGTTTTGCGGTTTCTTCATCTAGCCCCATGTCAATGCCTGCTTGAATCATCTGTTCCATCACATAAAAGAAATATGCAGGGCCTGAACCTGACACGGCGGTAACGGCATCTAAATCTGATTCTTGATTCACCCATTTTACAATGCCTGTTGCCTGTAAAATTTGTGTAGCAAGGGTTTTATCATCATCAGAAATCGCATTGGCAAATGCTCCACTCGCCCCCAACTGTACCAAAGCAGGTGTATTTGGCATTACACGCACTAAACGGCTTGCTCCATTTAACCATGTTGCAATCGTGGTCAATTCCAGTCCTGCCATAATCGAAATGACTAATTTATCTGCAATGACTTCTGCAAGTGGCGATAAAACATCTTGTGCGACTTGTGGCTTAATCGCAAGCACCACTACATCAACCGCTTGTACCAAGGCAACATTATCTTTAGCCAGTTGAATATGTTTGGCTTGTAATTTTGCTTGTGTTTCGGCATTTGGTTCAGAGACCCAAAGCTGTTGCGTACTCACCCCTTGCGATAATAAGCCCCCAATAATCGCTTGAGCCATATTTCCACCACCGATAAAACCGATTTTTGCGTGTGTTAAATTCATAGATTCCCCTTTTGTGATACGATTGGAAGATATCCGCCCAGTTTAACATAAGCCGACTCTGCAAGATAAAATTTTTGTGGACAAAATGCACCCAATAACACATCATCGAGCCATAAAAATTGCACTTGATGACGTAACCACGGTTCAATCTGTAATTCTTGCAACCATTTTTTAACCGATTTTGAGCCGTGTCGTGCATATAAACGGATTTTTTCTCCGCCTTGACGAGCTTTTAAGGATAATAATTGACCTGCTAATTGTTCAATATCTAATCCTGCTCCTTGTTGAATTTGCCACTTAAATTGCCCTGTTACTAAAGATAACGGTTGTTCAAACGAAAAAATAAATGACTCATTTGGCGGAATCATCGAAATTTGTTGATAGTCATATTCATTAAAACGGTAGATGTGTTGTTGATAGCGTAAATAATAGACGTTTTGATAATAAAATTTTGCTTGTGCATCTTCTCGTGCAGAAATCATATCCTGTTGAAATTGTTGTATAATTTCCAAACTTGGGCGATATTCCGCATCACCTTGTATCCATTTACTTAATACTTGCCGTTGTCGAGCCAGCGATAATTGTTGTAAAGCAGAAATATTTAATTGTTGAGCTGTGCTACAGGTTTGTAAATCTTGTTGTAAGACTTCATCTAAAATCTGTTGAGCATCTTGCATTAAAAAACTGGTACGAGCCAATGCGTGTTGCATTTTGGGGAATCGTTGTTCTAATACTGTCCAAAGCTGTTGCCGACACCACACTCTATCATAAACCGATTGATGGTTCATCGGGTCATCAACATAATCTAATGCCATTTGCTCTGCCCAATGTTGTAATTGTTGCCGACTTATCTCTAATAATGGTCGCCATAAAAAATAGGGTTGTTGTTGGGCGTTAAAGCGTTGCTCCCAAATTTTCATTGCCCCTAATCCTTGTACGCCTGCTCCAGATAATAAACGTAACATCAGCGTTTCGGCTTGGTCTTGTTGATGATGGGCAAGTACTAACACATCATTTGGTTGTAAATAGTGTTGTAAGGCTTGATAACGGGCAAGGCGTGCTTGTTGTTCGACATTTCCCTTAGCAACATCGACCGCATGATAATGATAAGGAACAGATAAGGTTTGACAATGTTGGGCGACACACTCGCCCCATATTGCACTATGGACTTGTAATTGATGGTCTATATAGACCACGCAAAGGCGTTCTGGACAAAGTTTCGCCAAAATATATAGCAGGACGCACGAATCTAAACCACCACTACAGCCTAAAATTAAGCGACTGTGTGGCGGTAAAGTGTGTAGATGGGTTAAGACAGTTTGCCTAAGCTGATACTGCCAAACTTCATCAAACGTTGGTAACGCATTTCGCATCGTTGCTCTGCATCTAAGGCTTGTAATTCGGCAAGGGTGTGTTTTAACACTTTGCGTAAACGTTTCATGACTTTTTCAGGGTTTACATGAGCCCCTTCGCCTTCATCGACAACGTGTTCTGCAATGCCAATTTCATGTAACCGACTTGCTGTTAATGCTAAGGCTTCGCTGGCTTGTTCCGCTTTGTCAGCAGAACGCCATAAAATAGATGCACAACCTTCAGGGGAAATCACCGAATAGGTACTGTTTGACAGCATAATCACACAGTCCGATACACCAATCGCCAACGCACCGCCTGAACCCCCTTCACCAATCACGGTTGCAATCACAGGCACTTTTAAATCGGATAATTGTTCTAAACTTTTGGCAATCGCTTCAGCTTGTCCACGCTCTTCTGCTTCTTTCCCCGGGAATGCTCCAGCGGTATCAATAAAGGTTAAAACAGGTAAATTAAAACGTTCTGCTAATGCCAATAAACGTTGTGATTTACGGTAGCCTTCAGGGTTTGACATACCAAAATTATGGTGAATACGTTCAGCAACGGTACGTCCTTTTTGCTGACCAATGACCATGACAGGTTGTCCTTCAAAGCGAGCTAAACCGCCAATTAACGCCCCATCATCACCAAATAATCGGTCGCCATGTAATTCATCAAACTCGGTAAAGAGTCCGTCCACATAGTCTAAAAATTGTGGGCGTTCAACGTGTCGTGCCAGTTGCACGGTTTGCCATGCAGTTTGCGGTACTTTTGCCTTTTTGGCTTTTTCAGATTCGGCTTTCATTCCATCTTCTCTTGTAGTTCAACCACGAGTTGAATGTCGAGTTGAATGCCCCAGTTGGATAATTGGCGTTTTTCATCTTGCAAACCTGCCAACAATAATGGACTTTCAGCAATATTGACACTCGATATTTGTAGTTGCCATTTTTTATCATTTTTTACATATAACTCAATGGCAGGAAGTTCCTTTATACTGCGGGTACGATTGATTAAAACCGCCAATCGTAACAAGACCGTTAAGTATAATAAACGTTCACCGCCTGCTTTTAAAACCAGTTCTTTGGCATCGATTTTTAATTTTCCAGTTTGGTGAGATGCCATCGTGGATAAATTCAGTTGGTCAATTTGTGAGAATCCAGCAATATCTGAATGTTTTAATAAATAGGCACTGTGTTGATGATAATTGGTATGACTAATGGCTAATCCAATTTCATGAACATAGGATACACGGCGAAGTAAGTCCATGTCATCATTAGAAAAATCTAAGGATTCTTTGACTGAATTAAATAGAACTTGAGAGACTTGCACCACTCGTTCTGCTTGTTTAACATCTACATGATAACGTCCCATTAAGGCTTGTACGCTACGGTCTCGTACATCTTCATGGCGGAAACGTCCAAGCAAATCATACATCACGCCTTCACGCAATGCACCATCTGAATAAACCAGCTTGTCAATGTCTAAATTTTCAAAAATTGCGTATAAAATTGCCAATCCTGCTGGCAAAACTGCTCGTCTGTCTTCTTTTAAACCGACAAAATCGAGTTCTGAAACGTGTTTAAACTTCAATAATTTATCTTTTAATTTGTTT
>JBHACK010000238.1:0-5332 GCA_041854545.1 Acinetobacter sp.
CGTTGGGGCAAACTTGTGCCAAAAATTTGGTGCATTCCTGTTACAGGGTCGCAAACCGACATCGCATTCCATGTATCGCCATGATAGCCTGAACGTGTGGTTGCAAAGTTTGTTTTTTGCAGGTTGCCTTGTGCGGTAAAATATTGAACCGCCATTTTTAAAGCCACTTCAACCGCAACTGAACCTGAATCTGCATAAAAAATATGTTTTAAATTTGGCGGACAAATGCTTAATAGTTTTTTGCCTAATTCAATCGCAGGTTGATGGGTCAATCCACCAAACATGATATGCGACATTTGTTCAAGTTGTTGTTTTATCGCTAAATCGAGTTGTGGATGATGGTAACCATGCACCGCACACCACCATGATGACATTCCATCAATCAACACCGTACCATCTTCTAAAAAAATGCGACAGCCTTCCGCTCGTGCCACTTTTAACGCAGGAATTGGCTCAAGCATTGATGTATAAGGATGCCAAAGATGTTGTCGGTCAAAATCATCAAGTAAATGGTGCATAACACTATCAATTCTATCTAAAATCGTTATTGTAAAAGTTTTTTCTGTGAATAGGTATTGCTAAAATTATCGTTTATTCTTAAAAATGTTGTAAATCATCATGAACAAAAAAGGGGAATTTCTTCCCCCTTCTATCATTTATTTTGACGATAACTATAGCCAATAAACAGCAAGAGTACACATAAAAATAAAATTGGATAATCCCCTAAACGGTTATACCACGTCCGTCCTTCCATACTCGGTAAATCACCACGCAAAACTGCTTGCTCATCTTGTGGGGCTTGTTCGACAATTTGCCCATGTTCATTAATAAACACCGTAATGCCAGTATTGGTTGCTCGAATAAACCAACGTCCATTTTCTTTGGCTCGCATTTGTACCATTTGCAAATGTTGCCACGGGCCCGCTGTACCTGTAAACCACGCATCATTAGAGATGGTTAATAAAGCATCGCTTTTAATCGCATTTTTTCGTGTAAGATTTGGGTAAGCCACTTCATAACAAATCGCAACCGCTAAATGACGACCTTTAATTGAAAATGGAGCTTGTCGGCTTTCTCCTGCAGAAAGTCCACCTTCAGCAACATCTTTTTGCATTTCAGGCAATACCCAGTACAATAACCCTGCTAATGGAATGTATTCACCAAAGGGAACTAAACGTTGTTTATGATAATAACCTTGTGTATCACCTAAACCAATGATACTATTATATTTTTTATCAGTCTCATTATCATAAAAGAAAATACCTGTGAGCCAAGCACTATTTGCCCCTTGAGCGATAGCCGACATACCTTGCAAAAATGGATACATATCTGTATGAAAAGCAGGAATTGAAGATTCAGGCCATACCACCAAATCACGTCCCCACTCTTTTTCACTTAAACGCTGATAAATATGTAATGTTTCCGCAAAATGCTCTTCTTGCCATTTTAAATCTTGAGGAATATTACCTTGAATTAATGACACACGCAAAGGCTTATCAGGAGATTGTTGCACAAAGGACACTTGGCTCATACCCACTGCACCCAAGACTACAACTGCCATTGGCGGAATCCAAAACCAACGCTTTTGCAGAATTTCTGCACACGCTCCTGCTAAAAGCACAGCAAAAAATGAAACGCCTAATACCCCAAAAACAGGAGCATAATTATCTAACCAACGTTCCGTAAATGCGTATCCAACAAACAGCCACGGAAAACCTGTAAATAACCATGTTTTTAGCCATTCAAAAAACACCCAAATCGGAGCAAAAGTCAAAGGCGATTCAGGAAAAAATCGACGATATACCGCAACTTGTACCGCAGAAAACAGTCCCATCAATACCGCCATGATGGCAACCATCAACACCGCCAATGGCGGAGCAATTAAACCATATTCATGAATCGATGTATAAAGCCAAAATCCACCAACAAACCATAAACCAAATCCATATGCCAAACCAATCAAAAAGGCTTGTTTCGCTGTACGTTTACTGACACATAAATACAAAATTGCTGGCGAAACAATCGCCAACCCCCACGCATAATAGGGAGCTAACGCAAAACTAAACACCGCCCCAGCAATCAATGCCAAAACGATTGCCCATTTAAACGCAAATTTGGGTTCAGCTAATTTTTTTAAACGTGGACTGGTATAATGAATGTTTTGGCTCATAACCTTACCGCTCGAATCAACTGAATCGTACGTGCATCTGCTTCGACAATGCTAAATGACCAACCTTCCAACTCAATCACTTGTCCTTGTAAATCATTCACAAAACCTAATTCTTGTAATAACAATCCCCCCATGGTTTCCACTTCTTCATCAGAAAATTGCGTTGATAAGGTTTCATTAAAATATTCAATTGGCGTTAATGCTTGCACTAACCAACTATTTTCCGTATGTTTATCTTGAACAATCCATGCTGTTTCTTCATCAACATGGTCATGCTCATCTTCTATTTCACCCACAATTTCTTCTAAAATATCTTCTAAAGTAACCAAACCTGCGGTTGAACCATATTCATCGACCACAATCGCCATATGCGTTTGCGTATTTTTCAACATGCGTAAAACTTGGTCAGTTCTAGCACTTTCTGGCACAAACAACGGCTGACGCATCACATCATGCAAATGTAATTGACGCTCTGGCTGGGTAATAAAGGGTAACAAATCCTTGGCTAATAAAATCCCGACAACGGTATCGGGCTGTTCTTCTGAAAATACGGGAAAACGAGAATGGGCAGAATCTACTAACGCATGCAATACATCAAGTAACGCATCATGCTCTTGTAAACTAATCATGGCAGGACGTGGGGTCATCACTTCCTTAATTTTTGTTGCAGATAAATCCAATACCCCTTCCAACATGGCGACAGTATCTGGTTCTAAAAAACGTTGCGATTCCTGCACCAACTTTAACAACTCATCACGTGTTTCAGGTGCTGTACCTAACCATTTTCGTAAACCACGCATGCCCCAAGATGATGGCGACTCATCACTCATAATCACTACCTTAAATCGGATTTTCTAACAGATGAAATACTAGGGTATCCTGACATTTCGTATTTGCAATTAAAAATGAGAAAAATCGCAGATTTTCAAGAAAAATTGTGTCGTTGATATTGCAATATCAACAAGCAATTTGACGATGAAAATCAAGATTTAGCCATTTTTAATGCAAAAACGCTATTTTATTGCTAAATCATTGCTTAATCATATGTAGTGTTATGAAGTGTCAGGATACCCTAATGATTTTAGCCTTAATGTTCAATAAAAGCAATGCAAACATCAAGCATATAACTGCGAACGTATTGCAACTAAGGTCGATAAAATTTGCTCTCGATTCGGTACATCAGGCAAATCACATTGTTGAAAAGCAACCGCAATTTGCTCAGATAAATGTTCTGCCATCGCCAATACTTCATCATACTCAAACTGCCCTGCTTTAATCGCTAACAATTCAGCACGATTTTCACGTTTCACCACAACTTTTCTCGTTTGAGCAATATCCAATGCCATTTGCAATAAACGAATGGTGTGCATCATATTTTTAGCATCATACTGCTTACCATGATTCAGCGTACTTTGATAACGCACTTCATTCCGCTGTTCCACCCATTGCCAATACGCATGATAATCCTGACAATATTTACTAAACCCCATTTGATTAAATGACAAATAAGCAATAGGATTCAATCCCTTAGGAATACTACTTAACAACACTTGTGTGGCAGAAGATTTTTGTATTAACCCTGAAAAACCATATTGACCACGCTCATCTACATACACCGCATACATCTGGGTCGCATGTGGCATACTGGCTAAACCTAATTGCGATTGAGATAAACCCTTTTGCTCTAACCAACTCACAAGAGAAACACTCTTTCCTTGTTCAAATATCACACAAAAATCCAAAATCGACTTTTTCTCTTGAGCCATAGGATTAACAATTTTTTTATTTAAACCACGAGCCTTTTTAATCTGACTTTGAGCAAACCCTGCAAACGTTTTCTCACACAACTTACTAATAAACCATTCCGATTTTAATGGCGATAATAATGTATGACGATATAATACTTTATCTTCAGGTGTTGCTAATAACTCCATCATATTTGGATTATTTTGCAATAACAATTCAATAAAACGTCCTAATTCATAATAAACAATATCATTGGTTTCATTACTCACTTGTGTAATATAATCACCATGCAAACCATAATAATATTCTTTCGGTAAATAAAATACCCCTTTAATATCCATATCTGATGTTGGTGTATCTAAACCATACGCCCTACTTCCTGAAATACATTCCAATAAAATCAAATTTTGAGCTTTTAAATCATCAATCGTTAAACTCATTCCATCACCATTTTTTTAAATAACGCATTCAACTACTGAATATCTCCCTTTTGTTTTTCCACAAAAACTGGATGCTCACAACGTTGCCATAAACTCAACGTTAATTGCTGTAATTCTAACGATAATTGATGACGATAAGACTCATCTTTCTGTGTTTTTAAATCAATTAATTCTAAAATTTGTTCTTGTTCAACCTTAGAAACTAAATCAAACATTTCCATCATTCTTACTGGCGGTGCAGAATTTCTCTCAATCGTCCATACACTTGCAAATAACGCACGCAAAACATAAAACCATTTCTTTAACTTCATTTCAGCCTGTAAATTTAAATGCTCACTCGCCGTTTTTGCCATACCTTGATAATGATAAAATACAGCTTTAGGGTCAAAAAAATCCTGTTGAATTAAACGAATTTCATTTAAAAAAACATCATTTGATTGATAAATAATAGGTGAATTTAACCACTCTAAAATCACCGCATTAGATTTATAGAATAACTGTAATGCCTTGCGTAATTCCCAACCACCAATATCAAAAGGCACATCTAAAAAATCATTTTGAATAAATTCAAAGGTATCCTTCCCTTGATAAATTTGAAAATACCAATCTAACTCATGATGATAAATTAAACGTACATCATAATCACTATCGGGCGAAGCAAAACCCCACGCCCGACTACCACTTTCAATTGCATGTAAGCAATGAATCTGTTGAGATTGACATACATCGTGGATTTTATGAGAAATCATCATAAACATTTAATAAACAAAAAATAATATGATGAGTTTAGCATAGTAGATAAAAGCAAGGCAAATAAAAAATCCCCTTATCAACAAGATAAGGGGATTTAAATAAAACGCTGGCGATGACTTACTCTCACATGGGAACCCCCACACTACCATCAGCGCTAAGTGGTTTCACTTCTGAGTTCGGGAAGGGATCAGGTGGTTCACACTTGCTATGGTCGCCAGCAAAA